>CAYOUW010000101.1:0-6841 GCA_964407235.1 uncultured Zetaproteobacteria bacterium
GGAATCGGTTGCACGCAGACCGCCGGTCCGCGCTAACTCCTCCAGTGCGTCGTATCCGGCATCGGATAAACCGAGCCAGCGCAGATAATCCTCATACTCAGGACGGTTCTTTGCCAAAATACGGTTGGCGAACATTGGAAAAAGCTCTTTCGACTTATACGTCTTATGCAGATCTCGCATGCGACCGAATGGGCGGAAGTTCGGCATCTCTTCCGCGCCATGTGTGTAAACAAACTGATAGATCCCATCTTCATGCGTGAGTCGACCCACCGGCGCCCAGTAGCGGCTTGAGGTATCTTGCCATGCAACAAACAGAGCTTTCATAACTTTCTCACAATGATGTTTGAAAAATCCTGTTAGCGTTAATTTCGATCATCCGAACGGCAAAATCGCGAGCAGGTGCCGAAATCTCGGTATCAGGGATTTCAGCGAGAATCTTTCTGCAATCTCTCATGTTGATGCCGGACAGCTGGCCTCGCCAGTAATCGGCCGCTTCAGCCCGGATTTTAGCCGCTTCCCTAAACGCCTCCAAGGTCGTCAGGGGCACAGTATCAGGATAAGTGGCATAAAAAGCCGACTCCTATATCTTTTCCAAATCGTCTGATAAACAGTTTTCATCTTTATCGAAGCCATTTCCATTTTCGACGACATCATTGCCGGATACGTCACAATCTTCCTCTTCCAGATCGAACTCACGAGCTAAACCTACACGTCGTGAGTTTGGCAAAATGTCTCGCTCCTCTAAAGCTCGCCAGAGTCCAGCGAGCGCGTCATCTTTGTTGGAGTAAAAGACCGATTCCCTCACACGGAAGAACTCCCAACCGCATCGTTCCAATTGTCGCTGGCGTTGCATATCGGCCTCGAAACGGTCAGCCCCATGCCAATGGTCGCCATCGCATTCGACCGCCAAACGTGCTTGCCCACCTTCAACCACAAGGTCTATCCACTTTCCCGCGACTTCATGCTGGGCGAGCACAGTGAAATCTTTGCGAAGTAGCTCCAGGGCCACATCAACCTCGAACCAACTTCCAAACGGTACGGGAGGATCCACAATGCGTCGATTGTCCTGGGCTGCCCGTCGCTCAAGCTCATCGCGATCAATCCCGGCAATTTGTTGCGGTTTGGTAGACTCGAAGAAGGCAAGCAATTTTCGTCGGAGACAGGACGCGCCAAGATCGTCACAAGTCACGGAATGAAAAAGAATCATCTGATCGCGGGCGCGGCTGGCAGCGACATTGAAACGCCGTTCATCTGGTGCCTTTGTGAGAGTTCCAATCCTTTCGTTGTTGGCCGCGACAAGCGACAGGAACATAATGTCTCGCTCGTCACCCTGGAAGCTGTAAGGATTGCCGCAGACCAAGCGGCGCTGTTCCATTTCCTCGGCCCCTAGGCTTTCAAGCAGTTGGTTCTCAATCAAAGCCGCTTGCGCTTCGCCTTGCAGAACAACCACGCCCATCGACTTGCCATCGTATCGGCCGTCTCTGCACAAGTCCGTTATTTTTGCGACAATGGCATCCGCCTCGGGGCGATTGATCGTGCGGTTGTTTGCGCCTTCCCGATACCCGCCACTCACAAAGACATGCTCAAGCGGAGACAGTCGGTTCGGTCCATACTGCCTCAAGGGAATCAATGGCGTATCCGCATAGCAAAGATCGTTGCTGAAACGAATGATCTCCGGCATGCAGCGGAAGTGTTCGCGCAGCGTAATCCTCCGGGTTCCATAACGAAGTTTGCCGTGATCGAACAGGCTCGCGTCACGATGAAAAGAATCCTTGTAGTCAAAGTCATATAGGAACTGCTCCATCAACTGGAACACAGCATTCTTGTCAATGAATCCTGCTTCCGGGCTGATCTGTTTATCGTCCCCGACAATGAGCACCTTCTTGCCTAAATAGAACAAAGGAAGCCCTTCCAGACCGCATTGCGAAGCCTCGTCAATGATAATCACGTCGAACATTCCCGGGGCGGGGGACACTGTATCCCAAACACGATGCAGCGGCATTACCCAGGCAGGAACCGCTTCTCGACATTTGTTCAGATGCTCTTGAGCTTCACGACGATGGCGTGGTGCATGTTTCCCCGTCCCTTTGCCAAGTCGCCGCATGGACTGTTGCCAAGCTTCCATGTGACGGCGATGATTTTCCTTGAGTCGAGAGAAACAGAACGACCAGGCATGAAGAGAAGCAAGGCCCGCAATAATGCCATTGATCTTGTTCTCGATCTGTTTCGCGCGATTGGCGAGCGCCGGTACATCTTCCTGTTGGATGTAATCCTCAATCCAGTAGCGCGCCTGCGCCCAATGCCAAGCATCTCCAATTCGCAGGACTCGGTCCTCCCAATATGGATCATTACAAGTTTGTTCCAAAGACTTTGTGGTTTGTGGAAGCAGACGGCGTAGCTTTGAAAGATATTCATCTACCTTGTTTAGGTGCTGATGTTGTTTTTTTAAATCCTGAATCGTATTAGCGCACCGCGTGAACCCATCTATGTTGCGGCCACGAATTGCGCTCAGCAAATCGTTGGCAACCGGATGCGCGTTGCCCTGCGCGGCCATGCGGGAAACCGGTGTCTCAACAGATTGGATTTCCTCAGTGGCAAGCCTCTTGCGGATACGAGCCAATGCGAGGCGGCATGAGGATATGATTCTTTCGATTTGTGATTCGTCAGCCCATGAGGGCTCTTCCAGAGCCGGGCATTCACGAATGGCCTCAAGACATTTGTCAATGAGCTCTTCAAGTGCCAAGACATTTCCAAGCGCGTCATGCAACGATCTGAGGGTGGTCAGTTGAAGGGCGTACGGCCCTTTGGTTTTATCGCTTTTCCCTACCCAGAACCCCCATGCTTGCTCACATTCGATGCGGACATGCAGAGCGCCGGTAAGAGTTGAGAAATGCTCAATCGTAGAACAAGAGCGTCCGCCAATCTTTACGCACTTGATCACATAAATCCGCTCTTTCACCGGCTTTGGCCGGAACGGACCCCAACCCAGTTTCCCGCCGTTCTCCATGTGCTCTTTCAGCTTGCGGGCGTCTTCACACAGCATCTTGATATCGGTCGTATCAGGAAATTCAATGCTGGCGTCGTCCGCGACCGCAACGAGTCCTTCGATTGACGAAATAGCGTCTCGTGTAACACGGAGAAGTTCTAGCCACAGCGACGAATTACCGCCCAAGACATCGCGCAGGGCATCAATCACCCATAAATGGGGCAATTCTATTAATCGTCTTCGTGTGACGCGAAAGCTGAAAAGAGCGTCACGAATCGCCTCGATGATCCGGGGATTGTTACTCGCCAACACATCAGCGATACGTTCATCGGCCCCGCTCGCCGATCTCTGCTCCTCTTCAGTCGCGCCCGCCTCATCCTTCACTAGACTGGTGAAGCGTTCGGAGGATGGCAATGCCTCCGGCCATGCAAGCCGTAGTTCTCTGCGCTTTTCTGGTGTAAATTGGCGCAAGACCGCGAGAACGATACGAAAACCGTCTATAGAAATCGGGCAAGTCTTGTTCAAGGGGACGGAATCCGTGAACCAAACATAGGCGCTTCGGTCGCGGTTTACGGCTTCGGCAATTCTAGCTGCCGTCCCACGATAGGTTCCCTCCGCGATTGATTGGGTATGCGTTTCAGATTCCCTGATGTCGCAAAGTCGCCGGTTGACCTTAGCCTTCTCCTCCCGGAGTTCATGGAGATGCTTTTCGAGTTCCGTACGCTCTCGCCTGGCTTTATCCTCTTCCCATTCCTCATACTTACGGAGAATACCGCCAACACTGGATTCAAGCGAACGGCGCTCGGCAAGGCCACTGCCAAGCAGATTGATGCAAAGAGGTCGCAATTCACTCGGCACGAGTTTTTCCAGCACTTGAAGCGCGCGCGGCGTTTTGGCCGTGATCAGAGTTCGCTGTCCCGTGGCAAGAAAATGACAAATCAGATTGGCAATAGTATGAGACTTCCCCGTTCCGGGCGGTCCCTGCACAAGCACGCCGCTTGACGCGCGAATCTTGTCTACGATACGGCGTTGTTCATCATTCGATGGTTTAGGGAAGAAAACCTCCCCATCGAACGTAATGTTAAGTGCTTCCTGACTATCACCCGGTTCGCGTGCATCCTTCGGACGAATCTCCGCAAGGTCCGCGAATTCGCCGGGGATGTCTTCGCCATTTTCGATCTTCTCCTTGATCCGTTGCAAGGTTTCTGTGAGACCTTTACCGGAACGCTTTCGCAAGATCAAGGCGGGAGCATATTTGACGATGGGCTTTGTCGAAGCGTGGACAATTTTCGCTTCTAAGGAGTCATCATAATCACCTTGTGCATTGATCGAATGCACCAAGGCCTGAAGCACACCTTCAACGCAGCTTTTCTCCCATGGATCGTTTTGGGCTTTGGTCAATGAAGCCTTCGCGGTTTCTTCGGCGCGCGCTGGTTGTTCTTCGACAACCAGCATATCAAGTTCGGGGCGCAGTTTGGCTCCGTCGGTATGGGACCGGACGGTGAATTTTCCCAGACGGGCTTCAAACTCCAGGGTGGCATCGGCGACGACCAAGTGACGCCGGACTCGCTGTCCGGTTGGTGTCCGCCAAGCAAGCAGGCCCAAACCAAGCACGAGTTCGTATTCCTCGCCAAGACGGAGTTGCTCCTGATAAATTGCAAATAAGGCGGAATAGACTTTATGAACCGTCTCCCAGGCATTATGCTCTTCCATCCACGGCAACCATTTGTCTTCGACATACCGATCCCATGCCCGTTGAACTTCGGGATGACTTTCAAGGCTTTCGGCGTGCAAGATGGTTTCCGGCTGGTCCGTTCCCTCGCACCAATTGGGATTCTGAATTTGTCGGGTGATTTCCGGGAGGGGTTCAGGCAAGTCGTTCTTGTTACGGAGCGAGGATGGATTCACCCAATCCTTGCACATAACAGGAACGACGGGCAGTTCCGGCTCTCGACGGGTTTGGACTTCCACCCAGACATCCGAATCATAATCCTCGTCACGTCCCCACGCTTGCGCAAAACATCCTTTCTGCTTTGGTACTTGTTCGACCCAAAGCACCTTTTGGTATTCGTCAATACTCCTAATGATCTTGGAGCGCAGAGAAGCAAGCCGTGTCAAATAATCGACAAGGCGAACGGCTTTTTGTGCCTTTTCGCTACACGTATAGGTCTCGTCCAAAGCTTACCTCGTAACCATTGTTCTTACGGCCTAACGCTTTCATCAGCGGCAGGCGAAAGGGGCGCGACTTTTTGCGGTAGCAAAAATCGTAACACTTTTGACTGTCCGCTGGATGAATTTGTTATGTTTCTTCATTGTTAACATCGTCCCCTGTAAAATATTCATCCCACCATTCTAGAGGAAGCAAAGATTTATATGCTAAGTCAAATTTATCGATAAATAACACATAAGCTTTATGTACATATTTACATGACCTATAGAGGTAATCTAAATCTGGGGGAATCTCTAAAAGTTCTGGTAGCAGATGATATTTATGAAGTGGGTTTGTACATGTTTTGCAATTATAAACTGATATATGTGGCCACATGTTATGTGCAGCAACGCTGAACGGCTTGTAAGCGAATTTATAAAGGCTTTCGCAGTTTGCTTCTTTCGACATCTTCCGATAATCCAATTGTGACCAATTACCTAGGTTTACCTCTACGAATAGATCTCTTCGTTGTGCGTTAATCCATGCTGACTTGGCTTCTATCAACTGCTCTATCTGTTCATTATTAGGGTTGTCCGGATCGTCTTCTATACCTTTTTTAAAATGCTCTATAGAAAGTTTTTCTTCACCTAAGCCATGCATAATATACTTGGTAGATCGCTCCTCCAGGTCAAGCATTATCCAAGCAAGGGCTATATGCAGATCAGTCATTGCTCTTAAAAACAGAGGCGCAGAATGCCCATTTAGTATATTTGGTGAGCGCACCATTTGAATGGACAATGTTACTTGTCTTGAAAGCATGCCACCAATAACTGAGTATGCTTCTAGTTTGTCATATTCTATATCTACCAAGCCCCATAGTTCATTAAAGCTAGCACTTAAGAAGTCTTCATAATCCTCTATAAGCTGTCTAATCGGGTCTTTTTTGTCTTCCATTTATTCGCACTCAGAAATTAAAAACACGCTTTTCCAAAAAGAATCAGCCCATTCATTTTTACCACCTTCAATTCCGCCAAAGCCCGCTCCAGCATTTAAATTGCATCTTACAAATGATGCAACTCTTTTGCTTTCTTCAGAATCAGGGGCTGTAAAAATTGCATTAAAGTCAGGTAGGTCAATCTTAGGGCCAAAAAATAATTTACCAGTAGCAGCCATTGAAACCATAGCTGTAGTTTGTACTTTTGTTGAATGCGATGTGTACCGATCTAAAAGCGCATCTACATCTTCTTTTAACATATTAAGAGCATCATCTTTATCTACGCCATATGGATAATCATCAAACAAAAAAGATAACGGGTACTCATTTAGTAAATGATGTTGATGCTCTAAATTCTCTCTTAAAAATGCTAACATGCTATCGTCATGAAGCTCCTTGAGGATTTTATTTTTATCTTGTTTTTTTAATTTATCAAAATTATTTAAAAATGCCAGTGGAGGCATTTTTTCATCATTGAGTATATCTTTGCACTTAATTAAAAATTCAGTTAAATAGTGAACAGCCATTCTATCGTTAGAACGTAAAAAAATAGCTGACATCCATATTAAGCAGGGCAAAGTATTATCACGAAAAGAAGTTTCCTTCATGTTTGGCAATTGCATCATTGGAGGGATTAATTTCCTGCCAACTTGCTTGTGATCTTTTAGAACACTTCCTTGATGATTTGGTTTTCTCATTTTTTCCTTATAGG
>CAYOUW010000102.1:0-6807 GCA_964407235.1 uncultured Zetaproteobacteria bacterium
CGGCGCGTTTCGCTCACCCGGGCCGGACGGAAAAAGGCCGACTCCAGCACGATACGAGTGGTGGTTTCGCTCACACCGGACGGCTCCGAGCCCATAATGCCAGCCAGCGCAGCCACGCTGCTGTTATCGGTCACAACCAGATCACCCGCATTCAGTTTCAGTTCACGTCCATCCAGCGCCGCAAATTCTTCGCCACTGGTAGCTGAACGAACAGTGATGCCTCCACTCAATCTATCGGCATCGAAAGCATGCATCGGCTGACCAAGATCGAGCATGATGGTGTTCAACACATCGACAATGCCGTTGACCGGACGCATGCCCGCGATGATCAAACCGGCCTGCATCCAGGCAGGAGAATCGGCCACTTTGACACCTTCGATGCTCCTGGCCATATAAACGGGGCAATCCTGTTCTGCGGATACGGACACGGACACGGTTGGCGCTGCAATAGTGGTATCGACACTGATGTCAGCCAATTCGATATCCGCCAATGGCAAGCCTGCATCCGCCGCCAGATCCCGGGCAAGGCCGCGCACATTCATGCAGTCGCCACGATTCGGCGTAATGGAGAGATCGAACACCGCCTCTTCCAATTCGAGATACTCGCCGACTTCCGCACCAATTGGTGCATCAGCAGGCAGAATCAGTAGTCCGGCTGCGTCTTCAGCAAGCCCCAGTTCCGCCCCGGAGCAGCACATACCGAAACTGACTTCGCCACGAATCTTGCCTTTTTTAATCTTGAGTCCATTGGGTAGCAATGTACCGATGGTGGCTACCGGCACCTTGTCACCCGCATCCATATTGGATGCGCCGCAGACGATACCCAGTGGCTCAATTTCGCCGATGTTCACTTTCAGCAGGCTTAATTTGTCGGCATCGGGATGTGGGATCTTCGATTCAATCAGACCGACCCTGACCCCTTTGACGGCAGCACGCGGCTCTTCCACGCCTTCCACTTCATGGCCCAGCCGAACCATGTCGTCCGCAATCCGTGCGGGCATCGCTGTTAATTTGACGTGTTTTTTCAGCCAGGAAAAAGGAATTTTCATTTCGCCACCCCCATCCTTCGCAGGAATCGCACATCATTTTCAAAGAACAGCCGCAAATCGGGGATTCCCTGTTTCAACATCACCAGCCGCTCCACGCCGAGACCAAACGCAAATCCGGAGAATTTACCAGTATCAATGCCGACCGACGTCAACACATTCGGATGAATCATCCCGGACCCCAGCACTTCCAGCCAGCCGCTGCCCTTGCAGATACGGCAACCTTTTCCGGCGCAGAATACGCAACCGATATCCACTTCCGCTGACGGCTCGGTAAAGGGGAAATAATGCGGACGCAACCGGATCGGCACATCCTTTTCAAAATAGGCGGAGAAGAAATGTCTTAATACGCCTTTCAAATGCGCCATCGACACATCGTGATCGACCTTGAAGACCTCGACCTGATGGAACATTGGCGAATGGGTAACATCGTAATCACAGCGATAAACACGCCCCGGCGCCACCACGGCCAGCGGCGGCTCACCCGCCTCACTCAGGAATCGTTTCATGGCACGAATCTGGACCGGCGAGGTATGGGTTCTGAGCAGCATCGGCTCATCGCCGGAGTCCTTGATGAAAAAGGTATCGTGCATGGCGCGCGCCGGATGTTCGGGCGGAATGTTCAGTGCATCGAAGTTATGGAATTCATCCTCGATTTCAGGGCCTTCCGCTATTGCAAAACCCATCTGCGAAAAAATGGCAGTCATCTCATCCAGACCTTGCTGTACCGGGTGCAACGCACCACGGGCGCCTGTGCGTCCCGGCAACGTCACATCAATGCGCTCGGCCTCAATACGCACCGACTTGGCTTTCACGGCCAGCTCAGCTTCGCTCTGCTTCAGTGCTGTTGCCAATGCGGCCTTGGTCCGGTTCACATGCTGACCAATCACCGGACGATCTGCGGGCGGCAGCTTGCCAACGCCCTTGAGTACTTCGGTCAATGCACCCTTCTTGCCCAAATATTGGACTCGCAACTGCTGCAAATCATTCAGATCTCCAGCCGCTGAAAATGCGGCCAGCGCTTCCGCCTGCAATGCTTCAAGCCGTACCTTCAGCGAATCAATCCCGCTCATAATCCCTTACCCCTTTTCTTATTGCAAACGTGCAAACATTTTTGCACGTTTGCAATAAAAAAAGCAGAACTGCGAACAGTCCTGCCTTCGATTTCATTACCCATTGTCACCGGTCGAAACCGGGTAAGTGTTATTTTACTGAATCTGTGTGCGAACTGTTTCTGCCAGCTTCGCAAAACCTTCCGCATCGCGTACGGCGATATCAGCCAGCACCTTGCGATCGAGCTCGATTCCTGCCTCGGAAAGACCGTGCATGAACCGCGAATAGGAAAGACCGTTAATGCGCGCAGCGGCATTGATACGGACAATCCACAGACGACGAAACTCACGCTTCTTAACCTTACGATCACGGTAAGCATACTGCCGCGCTTTATCCACGGCCTGCGTGGCAACACGGAAGCAACTCTTGCGGCGGCCACGGTACCCCTTGGCTGCTTTAATAACCTTTTTGTGGCGGGCATGCGCCTGGACACGGGAATTTACACGGGCCATCGTCTATCTCCTGTTACAATCAATACTTACTTGTACGGAACCAGTCGGCCCAACGAACGCACATCGGCGGGGGCCACTAACTCGGTTCCACGGAAACCACGCTTCCGCTTCTGCGACTTCTTGGTCAAAATATGGTTGGCAAAAGCATTGTTACGCTTCCATTTGCCGCGTCCGGTTTTGGAAAACCGTTTCGCGGCGCCACTGTTTGATTTCATCTTGGGCATCGTCAACCTTCTTGTTTTTTGTAACTGTTCAGGATTCCTGGATTTTGCTTCATGGCAAGGCGCGAGAAGCGCAGAATCCACAGCATATGGTTATTGTGAGGATTCGAGCATCGCAGCAACGCCGCCATGGAGTAAAAGACGGGTATCCTGAACAGTGACACTATTTTTTCAGCGGCCCTATAACCATAATCATCTGCCGCCCTTCCATATTGGGCATGTTTTCTACCTTGCCCAATTCCTTTAAATTTTCGGCGATCCGTTTTAATTGCTCAGCGCCCCGCGAAGCATAGACCATTTCCCTGCCACGGAACCGCATGGAAACTTTCACTTTGTTTCCTTCTTCCAGAAACTTGCGCGCACGTTTCATTTTAATATCCATATCATTCTGATCCGTGCTGGCGCGCACTTTCACTTCCTTGGTCTGTACAATATGCTGTTTCTTCCTTGCAAGGTTGGCTTTCTTACTCTGCTCATATTTGAACTTGCCATAGTCCATCACCTTGCACACCGGCGGGTCGGCATTCGGCGATATCATCACCAAATCAAGGCCTTTTCCTTCCGCCTCGGCAATCGCCTGCGCCAGCGGTAAAACACCAATCTGTTCCCCATCACTGCCAATCACCCGGACCCTGCTGGCCTCAATATCGTGATTGACCGGTAATTCCTTTTTAGCGATGAAAGCCCCCTCTCAGTGTTTTATTCAACCTATTCATACTCCTCTCGCATACGCTGCATCTCGATCAGCCATGCATTCAGCGGTATCGAACCGAGGTTTTCACCCTGCAGAGTGCGAACAGCCACTGTTTTTTCCTCGCGCTCCCGATCTCCCACCACCAATATAAAGGGCACTCGTTGCAGCGTAAGGGCGCGCACTTTATAGCCCACCTTCTCATTACGCAAGTCCGCATCCACCCTGAAACCGGCCTGGCGCATGGCCGCGCGGACTTCCGCCGCATAATCTGCCTGCGCATCCGTGATATTGCACACCACCGCTTGCACCGGTGCCAGCCAGAACGGAAATTTACCCTCATAATGCTCAATAAGGATACCAATAAAGCGTTCCATCGAACCCAGAATGGCCCGGTGCAGCATCACCGGTATCTGGCGGGATGAATCTTCAGCGACATATTCAGCACCCAGCCGACCCGGCATGGAAAAATCCACCTGAATCGTGCCACACTGCCACACGCGGCCCAGACAATCCCTCAGCGAAAATTCAATCTTCGGACCATAGAATGCACCTTCGCCGGGATTCTCGCCATATTCAATACCCTTAGTCTGCAAGGCCTGGTGCAAAGCCGCTTCCGCCTTGCCCCACTGCTCATCCGTGCCCACCCGTTTGTCCGGCCTGTCAGACAGAAAAATGATGACATCCTCAAAGCCGAACCGCTTGTAAACCTCATAGGTCAAATCAATAAAATGACAAACCTCATCCTGAATCTGTCTCTCAGTGCAGAAGATATGCGCATCATCCTGCACGAAATTCCTCAGCCGCATCAACCCGTGCAACGTACCGGACGGTTCATTGCGGTGGCAGGAGCCAAATTCAGCTAACCTCAGCGGCAAGTCACGGTAAGAATGCAGTGTCTGGTTAAACACCTGAATATGGCACGGGCAGTTCATCGGTTTGATGGCGTAATCCCGGTTCTCCGTGTGTGTCGTAAACATCTCGTCATGAAACTTGTCCCAGTGTCCGGACCGCTCCCATAATTTCCGATCCACAATCTGCGGGGTTTTGATTTCCTTATAGCCATTGTCGCGCATCACTGCACGGATTTCATTCTCCACCACCTGCCACAAACTCCAACCCTTCGGATGCCAGAACACCATACCCGGCGCTTCCTCCTGCAAGTGGAAGAGTTCAAGCGATTTGGCCAGCTTGCGGTGATCGCGCTTCCCGGCCTCTTCCAGACGATGCAGATAGACTTTTAAATCAGATTTTGATGCCCACGCCGTACCATAAATACGTTGCAATTGCGCATTGGCGGAGTTGCCTTCCCAGTAAGCGCCCGCTACCTTCATCAGCTTGAAATGCTTCAGGATGCCGGTATTCGGCACATGCGGGCCACGGCAAAGATCGGACCACTCACCCTGCTTATACAGGCTGACGGTTTCACCTGGAGGGATACGGGCAATCAGCTTGGCTTTGTAGCTTTCACCGATTCCCTCAAAATGGGAAATCGCCTTATCGCGATCCCATTCTTCACGACTGATATCGAGCTTGCGATTCGAAATTTCCCGCATTTTCTCTTCGATCTTCTGCAAATCCTCCGGCGTAAAAGTACGCTCAAAAGCAAAATCATAGTAGAACCCATCCTCAATCACCGGCCCGATCGTCACCTGTGATTTCGGAAACAGTTCCTGCACCGCCATGGCCATCAAATGCGAAGTGGAATGCCGAATGATTTCCAGCCCTTCATCGGACTTCTCGGTAATCAGGGATACTTCATCGCCATCGCTCAATACGTGCGCAGCATCCACCTGCTTGCCGTTCACCGTAGCGGCAATCGTTGCCCGCGCCAGACCTGGGCCAATATCGGAAGCTAGATCACAGGCTGTCGCGCCCTCATTCAGGGCACGGCTTGAACCGTCGGGCAATTGAACATTCATTGATGGCATTCCTCCAGGGTGTCAGCGCTGCATCCTATCGCTATAGCGCCCTGCGCCAAGACCCCAATACAGACCTCAATTCAAGGGCCAGACTGAATCGGTCCGGCTCTGATGTCAGGCATTGATTGTGAAAATGGTTGGCTCGGGCGGTTTCGAACCGCCGACCCCTACCATGTCAAGGTAGTGCTCTACCCCTGAGCTACGAGCCAATAACGGGTAATCCTTTGTGAGGGTCGCGAAGGGTATGGTCACCCTCTCGCATGGTCAAGTTGAATAACCCTGACAGTCCAGCTAATCTTTGCTGCACAAAAACCAATCGTCGCTCATGAGTATTTTGTAATGAGCTCATAATACTGCTAATCCTTTTGGTGCCGGGGTCATATAGGTCTGATGAAAACATTTTCCGACGAAGCCTTGGAAGCCCTGCTTGATGATCTGGAATCTGACCTCACAGAACGCAAGCAGTCATTTAGGGGTGATACGCCCAGGAAAGCCAGACAGGCTGTTTGTGCCTTTGCCAATGATCTGCCTAACCACCAGCAACCGGGTGTGCTGTTCATAGGTGCCGCAGATGATGGCGCACCATCAAACGATCCGATTACGGATGAGCTGTTGTGCAGTCTGGCTGGCATGAAAACAGATGGAAATATTTTGCCATTACCTGTGCTTTCTGTTGAAAAGCGCTCCCTGAAAGGTGCTGAAATGGCAGTAGTCACCGTTCTACCCTCAGATATGCCGCCAGTAAAATACGCCGGGCGGATATGGATCAGAACAGGGCCTCGCCGAGCAATAGCAAATGAGCAGGAAGAACGTATTCTTATCGAGAAAAGAAGATACAAAAACATTCCGTTTGATATTTACCCTATTCCAACTGCGAATATTTCAGATTTGTCTCGCACAGTCTTTGAAGGCGAGTATTTGCCCTCTGCATTTGCTCCTGACATTCTGGATGGTAACAACCGCTCGTATGAAGAGCGGCTGGCATCATGCAAAATGATAACGTCTATCGAAGAACCAACCCCTACCGTGCTCGGTTTGTTGGCGATCGGTAAAAATCCTCAGGATTTTTTGCCGGGGGCCTATATACAGTTTCTTAGAATTGATGGGTCAGAGTTGTCCGATCCAGTGATCGACGAAGAAAAAATTAGAGGCGCACTTGTAGAGATGCTTCGACGGGCAGAGGAGAAGCTTGCTGCGCATAATCGTTCGAGTATTGATATCGTTACAACGTCAACCCATATAACAAATTCTTCCTATCCATTAGTTGCCCTCCAACAAATTGTATACAACGCAATCCTCCATAGAATCTACGAAAGCACCAATGCGCCCGTTCGGATTTATTGGTTTAACGACCGCATAGAA
>CAYOUW010000103.1:0-6792 GCA_964407235.1 uncultured Zetaproteobacteria bacterium
CAGACGAAACTGGGAATCATCAGATTGTTTAATGAGAGAAAAAACACAGAGGTGGAATACGGAAACCAATATTCAGAAAAATCGCTTTCATCAAAACGTTTTGAGAGAATTTTTTCTGACCTGATGACTTTGTCGTCTGGTATTGCGCAGAAAAATCCTAGTTTAGATCCAAAACTGGCAGCATGCGGTAATCCGGTTGTAAACATAGTGGAAGCCAGCAAGTGAGCCATCGCATACGCCGGGGTTGATGAGGTAGGCCGCGGGCCACTGGCGGGGCCTGTGGTGACTGCGGCGGTGATTCTCTCATCCGATGACCCGATGTGGGAGCAATATCGCGGTTCCAAGAACGTTTCCGAAAAGAAACGCATTCGGTTTTATCACCATATCCGCAAACATGCGATTGCGTATTCGATTGGCCATGCAACGGTTGCGGAAATTGATCACCTCAACATCCTGCATGCCACGATGCTGGCCATGCGACGGGCGGTTGACGGTTTAGCGGTCAGACCGTCAAATGTTTTGGTGGATGGCAATCGCGTCCCGGATATGGTTTGTCCAGCCGAGGCGGTGATCGGCGGTGACGATTTCGGTAGTTAGTGCCAGGATGGCGAACATCAGGTGACACATCACCTTGGTGTGGCCGCGCACCCGTACAAAGCGGCCGCCAAACGCATCCTTCAAACGGGCATTGACCCGCTCGACCGTGGTGCGTTCGTTATAGCGCAGGTCTTCAGCCCGTTGAAGATGGATGGTCGCCCACGCCTTGTTCTCCGCCGCCAGCGCCTGTTTGCGTTCAATATTGCCGCGCGGATTAACGTCGATAATGGGCACATGCCCCATGCCGCGACTGTGCGTATGAATCTGCGGAGCATCGTAGGCCGAATCCATCAGGTCATAACAATTGCAGACGCGCTTTGCCGTGATCTCCGCCAGAGGAATCGCAGCTTGAGAATCATGCATGGAAGCCGATGAAAGCAGACAACTCACAGGAATGCCGCCATCCGCCGAGTCAATATGCAGCTTATAGCCAATCCAACTGGTTTGATGGCCCTTGCTGTTACGTTTCGTTCCTACATCGCAATCCTTGGGGAGATTATCCAGCATGGCGGTCAGCGTCATGCCGGCAGCCTTATGCGATCACCGGGTGGCCGACCAGGCATGCCAGCATGGCTGCGTAGATGCTTCTCAATCCGAATAACCTCAAGTATCGTAATCAATTGTTGTTGCTTCTCGCTCAATGGCCCCAGTTCTTCTTGCAACCACGGAAACAGAGATCCTTGAATTCTCAGCCATGTTTGCGATAATCCCTCATGTAGTCGGCTCATCAGCAATCTCCCTTCCGGTTTGTGTCTTGGTGGACCTTATCTTACCAGAAAGGGAGATTTGCTTCACGCCATAATCGGCGTTAATTCAGTATGTTTGGGGAGTTTTGAAATTACCTCTTCAGGTTAGTTAATGTCATATGAATAATTTCACGTCTACAGTACGCTCATGACTCGTATTGGGTAATCCATGCGGCAATATCCCGGTACACGGGCAGGTGATCGAAGCGGAGCCTATCTGAAAAAGGATTCAGCCAGATATTCATGCCAATCAATTCGAAATGATCAGCCTTCAACGTGCCCATATCTTCTCCCCATCGGGCCGAGGTGACAGATACCTGCGAATCATTTTCACCCTCAACTTCCGCAATTAGCCGTCCAAAGCGGCGCGTGAGCCAGGGCAGTTCATTGATGCACCGCGCCGCGGAATAACCGCGGTAGATCACGTTTCTGTGATTCGGCGTACGGTTATTGAATTGCTGCATGGCCGCCCGGGTCAAATCCGCAATGGCCGGTAGATGACGGTGGGGTGAATACCATGTTTGCATCTCATGATCGGCGGCAGTTGAACCCCGATGGGGCGTGGACAAAGTGGTCAGGCTGGCTGTTTTTTCATGTCCGTCCAGATGAGTAATATAGTAACGGGCATCCACACCACCCATGGAATGGGCAATCAGGTGAAATCGTCCCGATTCGTGTTTCAACTGATCCGCAAGAGATCCTGCGCGGCGCTTAATGCTTTGTCCCCGTGGAAGACGCGGAACCACAACATCAAATCCCATACCCTCCAGCATGGGTCGCACTCCCCCGAAATATTCCCACCACAAGAACCTGGTGATCCCGAGCATGCCGCACAGCAGTACGATACATGGGCGGTGAGAGGATCCGCCCGCCATGTCGATTAGCCTTCGCGGTTGACGAAATGCAGCAGTGACAGTTGCGGTGAACGGGGGCCTTCAATGGGAACGGGGTAATTGCCGGAAAAGCATGCGTCACAATGCATATATTGCGGCTTACCCACGGCGCGGTACAGACCTTCAAAGGAAACGAAAGCGAGCGAATCCGCACCAATGGCGCGGCACATTTCATTAACATTCATTTGATTGGCCATCAATTGATCCGCATCAGGGGTGTCAATGCCATAAAAGCAGGGATGACGGGTCGGCGGGCTGGAGATACGCATATGCACCTCTTTCGCGCCGGCCTTGCGCACCATTTCCACCAGCTTACGACTGGTCGTGCCGCGCACGATGGAATCATCCACCAGCACCACACGCTTGCCCTTGATGAGATCCCGGTTGGGATTCAATTTCAGTTTCACGCCGAAATTACGAATTGATTGTCGGGGTTCAATAAATGTTCGTCCCACATAATGGTTACGTATCAACCCCATCTGGAAAGGCAATCCCGACTGTTCCGCATATCCCATCGCTGACGGCGTACCCGAATCCGGGACCGGCACGACAATATCCGCGTCAATATTTTTTTCACGAGCCAGTTCTACGCCTATCCGATAGCGAGCCTTATATACATTAATGCCTTCCAGCGTTGAATCCGGGCGGGCGAAATAGACATATTCGAAGACGCAGAATTTTGGATCGCACGACTGGAACGGATAAAGGCTTTCAATGCTGTCTTCTTCAATAACCACCATCTCACCGGGTTCGATATCACGGATAAATTCGGCGCCGATCAGGTCGAAGGCGCAGGTTTCCGAGGCAAGCACCCATGATCCATCCAGCTTGCCCAGCACCAGTGGACGGATACCATTGCGGTCGCGCAAGCCAACCAGACGTTTTTCAACCAGCACCAGCAAGGAAAACCCGCCTCTGAGTTGACGGGTGGCTTCAGCCAGTCGTTCTTTCATGGTTGCCGCCCGGCTTTTCGCTACCAGATGAATCAACACCTCGGTATCGGAGGTGGACTGGAAAATGGATCCCCGTTTTTCCAGAGAATGACGCAGGTCGGGAGCATTCACGATATTACCGTTGTGGCACATGGCAATGCCGCCATGCGCATATTCATATGAAAACGGCTGGCAGTTACGCAAACCGGATTCTCCGGAAGTGGAATAACGCACATGGCCGATGCAGCGGTGGCCGGAAAGGTTTTTGATATCCGACTTCTGGAATACGTCCGCGACCAGGCCCATGCCGCGATGGCTGTTGAAGTTGTGGCCATCCGTGCAGACGATGCCTGCTGATTCCTGACCGCGATGCTGCTGTGCGTAGAGCCCCAAATAGGTGAGGTTAGCGGCTTCCGGGTGATCGAATACGCCAAATACGCCGCATTCGTCGTGAAAATGATCGTCCTGAAACTGGCAATTCATTGCATGCTCTTCCTGATAATGGATTCCAGTGCCTTTTTGTCTCTGGCCGGAATATCGATGACTGGCACCTTTGGTACGCTCGGTTTGCCGCTTCCCTGTCGTGAGAAAGGGTAGCCTCCGGGAATGGCCCTTCCCAGTAAATTTCCCATCTCAATAGCATAAGGCGTGAGCATACTCTTTTTCATCCATGGCTTGTCCGGTTTGGCATAGGTCGTATAGATAAGAAAAAATAGTCCGATGAGCAGCAATCCCCGGGCAAGGCCGAACACCATGCCCAGCGTGCGATCCGTGGCCGTGAGATCGGCCATATCCACCAGTTTACGGATAAGCGCGCCGATAAGCGCCACGGCGACCATGACGGCAATAAAAACAAGGGTGAATCCGGTGATATTGGCCGCTGTGGTATTGGGTATCCAGCCGTGCATCATACCCGCCACCATGCCGGAAGCGCGGCTGGCAGCGAGAAAGGCGGCTATCAAGCCGAACAGCGATATAACTTCACGTACAAAACCCCGCCACAGGGATAGTACCATGGAAAGGCCAGCGATGGCGATCAACAGATAATCGAATAAATTCACGCTAACCCCGCCTGCGCAGCTTCGGCCATATTGCGTACCGGATGATACTGCACGCTGACCGCCGGTTTCGGCGCGAGTGTAGCAGCGATATCCGTTTTCCGCACCCTTGCATGATTTCCTTCCGGCAGCAGCATTTGCAAAAATCCAAGATTGGCCGCTTCCCTGGTTCGCGCTTCGGGTTGGCCTACGGGCCGCACTTCACCTGTCAGGCCGACCTCTCCGAATGCCGCCATATTCGCGGGCATCGGTCGCTCCTGATAAGCGGAAAGAATGGCCAGCATGATGGCGAGGTCGGCGGCGGGTTCAAGAATCCGCGCGCCGCCTACCACATTGACATAAATATCCTGCTTTTCCAGTGGCAATCCGATGCGTCGTTCCAGCACGGCGGCCAGCATGGACACTCGCCCCGTATCCAGTCCCGTGGCGCTGCGTTTGGGGGTAGCATAGACCGTGGGAGCAACCAGCGCCTGTACTTCCACCAATAATGGGCGCATTCCCTCCATGCAGGCCAGAATGACGGAACCTGGCACATCGGCGGCGCGGTCAGCCAGAAAAACTCTTGACGCATCCCGAATGCCCGTGAGCCCTTTATCGCTCATTTCGAACACGCCGATCTCTCCCGCCGGGCCGAACCGGTTTTTCACAGCGCGAAGAATACGATGAGCATGCCCCCGATCACCCTCGAAATACAGTACGGCATCGACCATGTGTTCCAAAACCCGAGGCCCGGCAATGGATCCGTCCTTGGTCACATGACCGACGAGAACCAGCGTATGGCCCTTCTGCTTGGCGCTCCGAATCAGACTGGCGGCGCAATCGCGAACCTGCGCCACCGTTCCTGGAGCGCCGCTTAGACGCGATGTGACCGTGGTCTGGATCGAGTCAATAATTACGGTTGCGGGCTTAAGTTGATCAATGGTGGCCAGAATTGCTTCCAGTTCATTGCCAGCGGCCAGATATATCGCGGCGTGCCCTGCCTTGATACGTTCACCACGCATTTTGACCTGTTGCGGCGATTCCTCGCCTGTGACATAGAGCACGTCGCCCTGTGCGGCCAGGTGACGGGATACTTGCAGTAACAGCGTGGATTTACCAATGCCGGGATCGCCGCCGATCAATACAGCCGAACCGGGGACAAAGCCGCCGCCCAGCACGCGGTCCAGTTCATACAGGCCGCTGGGGCGCCGTGGGGATGCGCTGTTGTCAATTTCCGTGATGGGCGTTGCCGCAAGCGGCGCAGCCTTCCCTGCTCGCGGAGAGGCTGGCGTTATCTGTTGTTCCGTAATGCTGTTCCATGCCTGGCAATCAGGGCATTGGCCTATCCATTTGCGGTGTTCCGCGCCGCAGGACTGGCAGACAAAAAGCGTGCCGGACAAAGACCTTTTTACCATGGGCGCATATTAACCGGATTTTGAGGCCGTGGGCAGTCCGTACTGATTATCCCCGGATGCGGGTTAATATGTGTTGACAAGGGATGCCCTGTGCGTACATTTCTCCGCCCTGAATAAAAGGGCGATGCGGCCGGGATATTTTAACGCCGCCTGAGGAGATGAATCATTGGCTAACCATGCATCCGCGGAAAAGCGGGCTCGGCAGAACGAAAAACGGCGCATGAGCAATCGGGCGCGCAAGAGCGAAATGCGCACTGCAATCAAGGGCGTTCTTGCCGCGGTAGATGCCAGCGATACAGATGCTGCCGACGTGGCACTGAAGAGCGCTGTTTCTCTGATTGATCGTGCGGGCCAGAAGGGGATCATTCATCGCAATCAGGCTTCACGCCGTGTTTCACGCTTGACGACCAGGGTCAAGGACATGTCCGGCTAGCAGGAAAATTCAATGAATCACTGGAAATGTATCACCATCATTGTGGCAGGAATCGGTATGACTGCATGCCAGTCACAAACAGATCAGATACCCATCACGCCCGAAGCAGCAACGGTGCCTGAAACGACCCGGCACCCGGAGCTTCAGCCCGCTGCAACAGCACAGGTTCCCGTTATCCGGACGGATACAAAGAAGTTACCTGATACAGGACATACCATCAAACCGGCGCTCCCTGTATCTGGAAATACTGCCAGCCGGGCTGCATCCAAACCGAAAATTGTTGCTATTCTTCCCAACGCGGAAGCGTTAGCCCCTGCCATGAAAAAAGTTGCGCCGGCCAAGGTTGATATGAAGGTTTTAAACAAGTGCGCAGCCTGCCACAGTCTGGCTGCAAAAATCGAAGTAGGGCCGGGGTTGGGTAAAGGTCATGGCATCCCGGGCGTGTTCAACCGTAAAGCCGGTACATTCCCCAATTTCAGATACAAATTCACCAGATATATCAAGGGCAATGGCTGGCTCTGGGATGGAGCGCATTTACGCGAGTGGATATGTGATTCCAAAAAGGCCATCAGAAAATTTACCGGCAATGTAAAGGCGCGCACCAAAATGCCGTCGCAACGCATCTGCGATCCGGCCAAGCAGGGCGCGGTAATCGCTGCCCTGCGATCCATTTCCTGATTTTTATACAGAGCCTCTTGCAAAACTCTGGGTGGATGAGCGGCAATCCCACTTTGAGTCC
>CAYOUW010000104.1:0-6752 GCA_964407235.1 uncultured Zetaproteobacteria bacterium
CCATTAGAAGGTTATTCCGCAACATAAGAATGCAAGGCTATCATTACTTTCAGAGCTTATAGTAATATGAACTAACAATAGTTATCACAATTTCATCACAAACGTTTTTTTGGGTGGCTACGCAGAGTATTACTGCCGGTTCGTCTGCCGGGTCAGGAGATGCCGGAAATCAATGATTAACTCCGAGGATTAAACGTAGCGCCAAGCCCCTTTTTCGTAGGAACACATCAAAAATACTTTTTGAAATAACTGACTGTAAGTCGTATGAGTAGTCCGAACATGATGACAAACGGGAATATAATCATGCGAGGGTCCATGCTGACGGGAATAATCAGGTAAATCACCCATAGCAAAACAATAGCCAGGAATATTCCGCGCTTCATTCGGTGGTACATGAAGGCCGATTCGCGCCCGCCATGGGCGCGCCTTAGCCAGCGCCCGGCCCATCCGTCGCTGACCGCAAGTAATGCAGCCAGCAGGAACAGGGGTAAGGTGAGATAGAGCACAGCCATTCGTTCGCCAATAATCTGAACGGAATACATGGATGCCTGAATTTCCGGCCAGAAATGCACTGTCAGCTTGCGCAATTCTGTATCGGGAGGACTGACGCCCGCCGGTTTGGCGAAGGTGCGGAGCATCCCGTTGAATCCAGATTCCTCAAATGTCCACCGATACGCTTCCGATGCCCAGTGAACAGCTACGGGATTGCCGCGTCCGGGTTCCCTGATGCTTGCAACACGGCTTAAATCTTGATAGAGAATGTGTTTAAGGTGCAGGTCTTTGTCCGGCCATACCCATGACGCCATCATAACGTGAACGAATAATGCAATCAGAACAATCACGATCAAACGCCAAAATAAATACCACAGGCCGGTTTTGATTTCACGGGACTTGGTTTCATCCATGTCGGGATACCCGCGTGAACTTACCCG
The DNA here is from genome assembly GCA_964407235.1 of uncultured Zetaproteobacteria bacterium. Classification (GTDB taxonomy): domain Bacteria; phylum Pseudomonadota; class Zetaproteobacteria; order Mariprofundales; family Mariprofundaceae; genus JAUZQZ01. The sequence continues at coordinate 933 of CAYOUW010000104.1, forward strand.
GATACAACTGATGCACCATATCATCCAAACCCCGTGGCATCATTGAGTCGTGCCCTGTGTATGGAAGAGGAATACGCAGCTTCCATAGCTTGCCACCGTTGATAAGGGCGAATCCCTGTCCCTTCGGCAGTTGAACCATATCCGAAGGATCCAGCATCGGCGCTTCGGTCTCCGTGATCCTGTCCTCGTTGCGCGAGGTGAATTCTGTGGGACTGGATGGATCAGCCACATCGGTTACGCCCGATACGGCTGTTTTGGATACCAGTTGCACCTTTGGCAACTGGTCGGTCAAGATCTTCGCCGTATCAAAGTTCTTCACACGCAGCATGATCAGTGAATTGAAGTTGCCGCCAATCTGTTCCGCCTTGGCGCGGCTGCCGATGCGCGCCTCCACATCGGCCCATGTCTGCGTGTACGCCGTAACCTGAAACCCGGCGCCGCCTGCCTTGTTCAACAGCGGCACGAACTCGTCGCCAATAATTTCATTGAACTCATCCGCATGCACCGAGATAGCGGGTTGCTTATCCGCCTTGCCAATATCCGGTAGCCCGTAATTCATGCCGAATTTGTACAACTGTCCAGCGACGGAGGTGAGATCGGCAAACATGGAATTGCCGACGGCTGCGCCCACCTCGGCATCTGATAGCGAATCCAGGCCAACATAGACGATGCCTTTGCGACGGATGATCTGCATCCAGTCAATGATGCGGCGCGGGTCATCCGGGTTGTCATAATCGGGGCTTAAGAGATCGGATATCTTGCCCGTTGTTAGCTTTTCCAGCAGTGGCAGCAAGGATGCTACAATTTTATCAAAGTAGGTTTTATCATATTCATAGGCGGACCGAAGACCGTCGGCAACCGGATCATAAAGATTATGATGCTTGATATAACGCACAATCGCGATGGAATGATGCCCGCGATCCCGCATGGGCACTGGCAAGTTTTTGGGATCTATACTCTCTTCCGTCACGCGCACATCTTCTCGCCAATTGGAGGGACCGGAACGATCCAGCCACCATGAACAGTACTCCACCAACAGAGGCTCGATGTTGCGCACGTATTTTGCAATGGTTTCATAATCGGGCTTATGCCCCAGCGCCACGAGCGAGCGGGCGATAATATTGGTAAAGCGCCATGCAAATTCCTTGAAGGCGGCGGAATCCCCCTCCGCCGAGAGCTGACCGGATATGCGGCTGGCCACTTCCGTGATACGGGTAAAATTTGCCACCGCATTGTAGCGGGCGGAGACCTCTGGATGTCCAAGATGAAAGATGTAGAAATCCTTCATCCGGCCTGCGCGTTTCGCTTCGGCGAACATACGCGCCAGCAGTCCCTTGTCTCCCTTGGGGTCGAACACAATCACCACATCACCCCGGTGAATATCCTGGGTAACCAGCAGCTCCTCAAATCTCGTCTTCCCCACGCGCGTTGTTCCAAGCACCAGCGTGTGACCTACACGCTCGCCGATGGCGGAATATATACTTCGTTCAGAATCCATGCCGACACCGTGCAGTGCCGCATTGCCGCCGACCGGAGGTAACGGACGCACCGGGTTCCAGCGGACATTGGCAGATGTCATTTTTGGAATGAATGAAAGTAGTTCAGCCCTTTCAAGGGCGAACTCGGTCTCACGGGCAAGCCGATACACCCACCCTTGTTCAAGATAATGGGCGTACTCGGGTTTTCGGACATTAAATAAACGTTGTGAGTGTTTCTGAGTCCATTCAAAGCCTTTACCCAAGAACAGCTTCATGCCGGAGACTGGAATCTTGTCCGGCTTCAGTGTGTAGCGTGGCAAGCGGCGAAGGTTGGCCCGGTATCTGAGTACGCGGGCACCCTGACAAGCGCGAATGATGGCCAGTAATGCGCATGTTCCGGATGATACCTGTGCAAGGGTGCTCGGCATCATGAATAGCGGAGTCCATAACAGGAGAGCCGCTGATGAACCTGCGGCGACCATGGCCGGAATAAACTCGACCGCCGGACGTAGGCGGCTTTCCATAGCGTTACTCAACGTTCATCATCCTGTTTAAGAACTTTCTGGAGAAGAAAATTTGGGGACGGCGGAGATTTGAACAACAGTGAAACCTCTGGGATGAGAATGCCTGAAATGTATACGCCAGACCCTTTTGGTGTTTTTACCACGTATTTGGATACATTGGTGGATGATCCGGCCTTGTGGATGCCCATGGATAACAGTTCATTTTCCGTATTTTTCCAAATGTCCTTGTCGAAATCCTTGAAAATAACCGGGCTGACCAACAGGACGCCTTCGGGCACGATATGAATCCTGGCGCCCGGCGCGTTGACCTTCATCTCCCCTGAACTGATGCCCTCGCGGAGCCATTTGAGAAAACGATTACCAAGGGCGTTTCCGGCATCCTGCGTAGGGTCAGACATGATATTTGAATCCGAATCCTGAGAAAGTTCAGTCTGAACTTTTGGGGATTCGCCCTTTACCCTTTCCCTTTCGTCCGGCGCAGGCGGACGCCCTTTGGAACCCTTTACCCTTTTCGGATGCGCAGCAGCCGCCCTTTGCAGTATTTCATGCAGCATACCGGCATGCTTGCCGGTAGCGACCATATCGAGATGGTGGAAACATTCCGTATTGGAACGCAACCATTGAAGACCTTTCGGGGGAATATCATTCAATCGCATGCCTTGTTTGATTAAAGCGGCAACCATGACTGCATATGTCCAGATGTCGCGCAATAGGTAAATATCCTCGGCGACCGCGCCGACCGGTAGATAAAGACCCTGCCGAAGCCTGAGAGCGCGGCGCACCAGATCCAACCGATCTTGTTGCTGCGCTTTGAGCATCATCGGTGCGCAAAGAACATCCCAGTGCCCGTCGGGAAATCCGACCAGCCTGCAAATCTCCTCTACAGAGCTTCCAGCCATCGCCTCATGTCTCCGGGTTTTGGGTAGGTGCTATTTTCCTGCCAGACTGACGTTGCGCCGAAAGCGCGGAAGGCGTCTTCCGTGATATTCCATATTCGCGATCCATTGCTGAAGCGGTAAAATAGGAATACCGAAATGGACAAGTGACTGATGAGCAAGACGCGACGGTCGGAATCGTCAGTGCTGGTCTGGATGGCGCATGCATCTGCCGTTTGAGAAGGATAATCCTCGCTTTCGATCCATCGCTCGATTCCTTCCGTCCGTTGCCGGAACACCCTGATGATGTTTTCCTCTGTCTTGAACGTATCCATGCCGCAATGATGACGCAGTTTATGAATAGGTGCATAAAACCCCGTTGCGGAAGGAAGTAGGGTTTTCTTAGTCAATCATTGCTTGACAAGACTTTGGTTCTGTGTAAAATAACGTAGGTGTTGCAATTACGCTTCAAGAAGTCTGCCCTTAAAATACTGCACAAAGCACCCGCGCATGCAGGCGAGCGGTTGATGACCGCACTTGAAACCATCGCGACTGATCCATCCCGGTACAAGGGTGATTTCAAGCCAATGAAAGGAACAGTATATCATCGGCTGCGCGTAGGCGGGTGGCGGGTGATCTGCGAGATTCGCCGGAATGACGGGATACTCATGGTGCTGAAAGCAGAGCCGAGAGGAGACATCTATAAATGAATACGCAAATCATCGAACAAAACGGTAAGCCCGCGTTCGCGGTTGTGCCATTTGACGAGTGGAAAGCAATACTTGCGAAAATAGAAGATACACAAGATATCGCGGATGCGGATGTCGCACACAATGAAGAGGATTTTTCTCTTGAGTTTATGCGCACTCTTATGCGAGGAGATCGGCATCCGCTGGCGGTATGGCGCGAGTATCGCGGCCTGTCATTGCAATCGCTGGCGGAGGTATGTGGTGTAACAAAACAAATGCTTTCGGCCATCGGACGCGGGCGCGCAAAGCCTTCTTCGGAACTGCTGGCAAAATTGGCTCGCGAACTACGTTGCGATATGGAAGATTTGTTGCCGGAATAGCGCATGATCCACGATTGCGCATTGACGGGAAGGAGGATGCTGCTTGTGGCGTTCGCGCTATTGGCTTGTATACCGACGCAGCGGCGGTGAAGTGGTGGCGCAAGGCGGCTGCAGATTGACCTCCATGCAGAAATCCATCTTCAACTAAAAAGTTCAGTCTGAACTTTTGGGGTTTCACCCTTTACCCTTTCCCTTTCGTCCGGCGCAGGCGGACGCCCTTTGGAACCCTTTACCCTTTCCCTTTCGGGTTTTCTGACAGATTGGATGCAAGGGCTATCATGCGGGTATGGAACCGCTGCTGGAACTTGCCCGTGCGCGTCCGCCACATTGGGCCGATGACACTATACAACCATGGGATGATGATCGGTTTCAGACCTTAAAGCCCTTTGCCATCTCTTGTTACTGGAATGACAGCGCCACCCTGAATGTCTTTCAGGTTAAAGGTACAGATCACCCGGACTATCAGGGTCAAACATGGAACTGGTTCATCCAACACGGCAAACGTATGAATCTCAATCTACCGTTACAGGAAAGTAACAGGAAATACTATATGGAGGCGGAAAAAAAGAAAGAACCGCCGATGTTCTATATCAGTATCAACGGGCACGACTGGTATGTGTATGGCGACGGCAATCACCGTACTTGCATTGCTCGCTTTGATTTCCACTTCAATGGACTGACAGAACTGCACGGGCTGACCATCACGGACTGGCGCTTCGATTATGTATTTTCGCGCGCATACGAACGCCTGGCTGAAATAATCGCTGAACGGCGATTGCCGTACACATTAACATGTGAGCGAAAAACGCTGGTACGTGAGGACAATCCAGGATGGCAGAGGGAAAAGTATAAACCTCTGATCAGAGTGCGCGGAAAAGATTTTGGGCAGGATGGACACGCCATGGATCGTTTCATGGTCATGCAAATGATCAAATACCTGGAATCTCCCTGGTATCGGCGACTGTTCGCGGCGATTCCGGATGCTCATTAAATCCCCATGGCGCGGCGCGGCGGGGGTAAAAAGGATATTGCGGCGCAGGCGCGGGCCTTTGTGCGGTCACAAACAACCATTGGTAAAGCGAGGCATGGGGACAAAACCGGCAAGATTCACAGCATTCGCACCGCGCAGGAAATGACGCGGGCGCTGGTGCGTGCGGGTAACGCAATCAAGGACAGGCATGGAATATCGCGCATCAATCAGATCACCCCGGCCATGGCGCGGGAATACCTGCAAAACAGGGCTGAAGCTATTGGTCAAAAGCTGCTTGATAATGAGCGGCGAGCCCTGCAATTGATGAGTAAGCCACGCTTCTCTATGCAGGGCGTGAAACTTGAGCGCATTAGAACAGATGCGGGAATTAAGCGTTATCCGTCGGGCAGGGCATATACACGCGAGCAAGTTAGTATGATCGCCAGAGCGCAGAGAGGGCATAACGCGCTGGCGACACGCATTGCCGCTGAAACAGGTTTGCGGCAGCATGAGTTGTATACTTTGCGCCCTGAAAGCGAGCGGGCTGCAAGCGCGCATAGAACATGGGCAGTGGAGCGTTTTGCAGGGCGAGAGGGCGAGAGGTATACGGTCGTAGGCAAGGGAGGGCTGATTCGTGAGGTGCTCATCCCTCGTGACCTGGCCGCGCAACTGGAGGCGCGCAGGCTCGATGCACCTAGGATGGTGCGAGACCACGGCATCCGGTATGAGCAACGATATAACATCGGCGCAGGGCGCGCATGGGGTAGGTCATTCGCATCGGCTGCCAAACGCGCCATTGGCTGGCAGCGCGGATCGCATGGAATCCGGCACGGCTATGCCCAGGAGAGGATGAAAGAGTTGCAATCATCTGGTTTCCTATATAGAAACGCCTTGTTGATAGTCA
>CAYOUW010000105.1:0-6734 GCA_964407235.1 uncultured Zetaproteobacteria bacterium
CTACAGGTTGCCGCTGGCACGCGACTGCGGCATGATGCGCTCTCTTGAAATCCGGTTACGGAGGGGTCCATGTCTGCCAAGCAGGAGAGTGTCGGCAAATCCGGCCAGAGTCTCATTCATGAAGGCTGTGAGTACAGTGCTGAAACCCTGCATGCCATGCACGATTCGATGTTGTTTATTCGGCGCTTTGAGGAAAAAGCAGGCCAGATGTATGGCCTGAAAAAGATTGGTGGTTTCTGCCATTTGTGCAACGGGCAGGAGGCGATATGCGTCGGAGTGCAGCATGCGGCCAGATCCTCCGACTATTTCATGACCGGTTACCGCGATCACGGCCATGTACTGGCGCGTGGCGCGGACCCGACGGCCGTCATGGCGGAGCTTCTGGGCCGTGCCGGCGGCATCGTCAAAGGTAAGGGCGGATCGATGCATATGTTCGATGCCAGTCTCAACTTTGCCGGTGGCAACGGTATCGTCGGCGAACAGGTGCCTGTCGGCCTGGGATTTGGCTTCTCATCGTGGTACCGCAAGGATGGGCGCGTTACCTTGTGTTTTCTGGGCGATGGCGCCATCAATCAGGGTTCTGTGTACGAATCGATGAACATGGCGTCATTGTGGAAGCTGCCTGTCGTCTTCGTGGTGGAAAACAACCAGTATGCCATGGGCACGGCGCTGGATCGCGCCTCGGCGGAAACACACCTGTTCAAGCGCGGCATCAGTTTCAAGGTGCCGGGCATGCAACTGGACGGTATGGACGTACTTGAAGTGGAGCGCAAGATGGGCGAAGCCATCGCCCACGCCCGGACAGGAGAAGGCCCCATCATTATGGAAGCCATTACCTACCGTTACCGCGGGCATTCGATGTCCGATCCGGCCACCTACCGCACGCGTGAAGAAGTGGATGAATGGCGTACCGGCCGTGATCCGATTGCGCGTCTGCAAGGACAAATGATTGAAGCAGACCTTGCTACCGAGGAATCCTTCAAGGAAAAAGACAAGGCCATCAAGAAAGAAATCAATACCATCGCCAAAGCAGCCGAGGCTCAACCGCAACCCGAAGCCGCGGAACTGTGGACCGATGTGTACTCCGACCCGATTGAAGGCGCATACCCCTATCCGGGCGGGGCCTCTTTATGACCATGAATTCAATATAAAAAGGGCCTGACATGAGCAAAATTACCTACCGCGAAGCGTTGAACCAGGCAATGTGCGAAGAAATGGAACACGATGAATCCGTATTTCTGATGGGCGAGGAAGTCGCTGAATACAATGGCGCCTACAAGGTTTCCCAAGGCATGTTGGACAAATTCGGCTCCAGGCGCGTGATTGATACGCCGATCACCGAACTGGGTTTTGCCGGCCTCGGCGTGGGCGCCGCGATGGCGGGCCTCAGGCCCATCATTGAGTTTATGACGTGGAATTTTGCGATTCTGGCCCTGGATCAAATTGTCAATGCCGCGGCCAAAATGAAATATATGTCAGCCGGCCAATACAGCGTACCCATGGTCTTGCGCGGCGCAGGCGGAGCCGCGGCGCGCGTGGGTGCGCAGCATTCTCAATCATTGGAAAACTGGATGGCCAATGTGCCGGGATTAAAGGTGGTGATGCCATCCAGTCCGTCCGATGCCAAAGGGCTGCTCAAATCCGCAATTCGTGATAACGATCCCGTTATCTTCATCGAAAATGAGATGAATTACGGTGATATCTCCGAGGTGCCGGATGAGGAATATATCATCCCGTTGGGTCAAGCTGATATCAAACGTCAGGGTAACGATGTGACCCTGATCGCCCATTCACGCATGACAGGCTTCGCTCTGACCGCGGCGGAAGAACTGGGCAGGCAGGGTATTGACGCTGAAGTGGTTGATCCGCGCACGATTAAACCGCTGGATGAAAATACTATTCTGGCTTCGGTGGCGAAGACCAACAGGGCGGTTGTGATTGAGGAAGGGTGGCGTTTCTCCGGTATTGGTGCGGAAATCTCGGCGCGTATCATGGAGCGTGCATTTGACGATCTTGATGCGCCGGTTATGCGTGTCACCGGCAAGGATGTACCCATGCCGTATGCCGCCAATCTGGAAACCATGGCGCTACCCAGCGTGGCCGAGATTGTCGAAGCCGCTCGCGTAACCTGTAGCCGCGCATGATGCAGCTTAATAGTCCGGGATAAATGAGGTGAACCATGCCGATTGACGTATTGATGACCCAACTCTCGCCCACGATGACCGAAGGCAAGGTTGCCCGCTGGCTGAAAAAGGAAGGCGATGAGCTGGTTTCCGGCGAGGTGATGGTGGAAATCGAAACGGACAAGGCGACGATGGAGATGGAGGTCGTCGATGAGGGCGTCCTGCACAGGATCCTGTCGCCGGAAGGAACGGTGGTTCCTGTCGGTATGCCGATTGCCGTGATTGCTGAGGAGGGTGAGGAAGTGCCGACGGATTATGTGCCGGGTGGTGAAAGTAAAACAGATGAAGCTGCATCCGGGATGCCGGAAACCTTACCTGAGCCTGCTGCGTTGCCGCTGCCACAAGCCGCGCCTGCCGCGGATACCCGCCGCATCAAAGCCAGTCCGCTGGCTCGTCGGCTGGCGAAGCAACAAGGCATCAATCTGGCTGCGATGACCGGTACGGGCCCCAATAACCGAATTATCAAGGCTGATATAGAAAAGGCGGCCAGGCACGGTATTAACCTCGGTGGCGTCGGTACTGCTACCACGCCGCCTCCAGCCCGCCCGTTGCCGCGGGGACCATTGCCCTATCACGAGGATGAATTCGAACGCATTGAAAATTCAATGATGCGCAAGGCTATTGCGCGACGGTTAATCGAATCCAAACAGACGGTGCCTCATTTCTACCTGACCGTTGACGCGACAATGGACCGGCTGACGGATCTGCGCGCCCAGCTCAACGATGCGGCCGAAGGTGCGTTCAAATTGAGTGTAAACGATTTCATTATCAAGGCTGTTTCCAGGGCTCTGGTCGATGTTCCGGCAGCCAATGCAAGCTGGACGGACAGCCATACCCTGCGGCACAAACACACCCACATTTCCGTCGCGGTAGCCATTGAAGGTGGCTTGATTACACCGATTATCCGCTTCGCCGAGCAGAAGGGCATTATCGATATTTCGAACGAGGTCAGGGAATTGGCCGGACGCGCCCGTGAGGGCGGACTCAAGCCGGAAGAATACACCGGCGGCACCTTCTCGATCTCCAATCTCGGCATGTACGGCATCAAGCAGTTTTCCGCCATCATTAACCCGCCTGAAGGCGCGATTCTGGCCGTGGGCGCCACCGGGGATCAGGCGGTGGTCGAGAACAGCGAAATTAAGGTGAGAAACACGATGACGTTAACGTTGTCCTGCGATCACCGTGTGGTGGATGGCGCAACAGGCGCGGAATTCCTGGTGGCGTTGAAGAAGTATCTGGAAACGCCCGCCAGCGTTCTTATTTGATTGAACCTGGATGATTCATGAATCATCGAGTTAAATGAGGTGAAGCATGCCAATTGACGTATATATGACCCAGCTTTCTCCGACCATGACCGAGGGCAAGATTGTCCGCTGGCTGAAAAAGGAAGGCGATGAGCTGGTTTCCGGCGAGGTGATGGCGGAAATCGAAACGGATAAGGCGACCATGGAAATGGAGGTCGTCGATGAGGGGGTTCTGCACAAAATTATACAACCCGAAGGCGCGGTGGCGCAGGTCGGTTCACCCATTGCGGTGATCGCCGAGGAGGATGAGGAAATCTCCGATGATTACATGCCGGAAGGGGTGGAGGAAACCACTCCGGATCAGGAAGCCGTTTCACCTGAGACGGAGGCTCCCGCGGTAACGCGCGAACAGGTGGTTAAAACGATTTCCGCCAACGATCCCGTTGCCGCCAATGAAGAGGGTAACGAGCCTGAATTGAACCTGAAACCTTCCGGCGTGTTCAATGCCGGCGGCGAATACGACGTGGTGATCATCGGTGCGGGTCCGGGGGGTTATGTGGCGGCCATTCGCGCCACGCAATTGGGACTGAAAACAGCATGTATTGAAGCCAAAGACCTGGGCGGCATCTGTCTGAACTGGGGCTGCATCCCGACCAAGGCGCTGCTCAGAACCGCTGAAATCATCAATGTGATCAAACACAACGGCAAGGAGCTGGGCATTGGCTTGACCACGCCGAAGCCGGATCTGGCGCAGGCCGTAGCGCGTTCGCGCGGTATTTCTGAAAAATTGGCGGGCGGTATTGGCTTCCTGTTCAGAAAGAACAAGGTCGGGCATATTGAGGGCTATGCCCGTTTTGCTCCTGGCAATAAACTGATTGTGGAAGGTAAGGACGGCAAGCGCCCGATCACCGCCAAACATGTGATTGTGGCCACCGGCGCCCGGGCGCGCGCCTTTCCTGGCATGGAAGTCGATAACAAGGTGGTGATTACCTATATGCAGGCGCTGGCGCCGACCCGGCTGCCAAAAAAACTGACCGTGATCGGGTCCGGTGCGATTGGTATGGAGTTCGCCTATTTCTATAATGCCATGGGTTCCGAGGTCACGGTGATCGAGGCGGCTGATCAGGTTCTGCCACTGGAAGACCACGAGATTTCCAGGGTGGTTGAGCGCAGCTTCAGGAAGAACGGCATCAAAGTAATTACCGGCGCCATGGTATCATCAGCTAAAAATGTCGATGGCAAGGGCGTGGTCGAATACGAGCGCAAGGGTAAATCCGGGCGCATTGAAGGTGATCAGATACTGGTTGCGGTCGGCGTAATCGGCAACACGGATAACATCGGTAGTGAGAACACCGGCATGAAGATCGAGCGTAACACCATTGGGGTGGACGATTATTACCGCACCGATCATCCCGGCGTGTATGCCATTGGCGATGTGGTCGGCGCACCGGCGCTGGCGCATGTGGCCAGCCACGAGGGCATTGTTTGCGTCGAGGCGATTGCCGGTTTGAATCCGCATACCGTGGACTACGGCAATGTGCCTGGCTGTACTTATTGCATACCGCAGGTCGGATCATGCGGCATGACCGAGAAGCAGTGTCAGGAAGAGGGTCTTCCGGTGAAGATCGGGCGCATGGCCTACGCGCCGAACGGTAAGGCGCAGGGCCTGGCCGAAACCGAGGGTATGGCTAAAACCATCTTCCATGCCGAGACAGGTGAACTGCTGGGCGCACATATCGTGGGCGCTGAAGCCACCGAACTGATTGTCTCGCTACAACTGGCGCGTACGCTGGAAACCACCGAAGCGGAACTGATTCACCATATGTTCCCGCATCCGACGCTCTCCGAAATACTGCACGAGGCCGTGCTTGATTCGGAAGGCCGCGCGATTCATGAATGATGACTTCGCAAGAAGTCATCAAAGCGCCCATGGGCGGGCGCGCAACTCACGGGTTTTCAAAACGTGTAAATCACATATACTCTCACCATGCAACTCATCATGCTGGATACCGAAACGACGGGGCTTTCACCCCTGCATGGCGATCGTATGGTGGAAATCGGCGCCATCAGGGTTTCCAGGCGTAAAATCCGGAAGGACAATGTCTTTCATTACCGTCTCAATCCCGGCCGCCCCATACCCGAAGAGGTCGTTCGCATCCATGGCATCAGTGATGCGGATGTAAAAGATGCGCCCCGCTTCGCGGAAGTCGCCGAGGCGTTTCTGTCCTTCATCGCGGGAGCAACCCTGGTCATCCATAATGCACCCTTCGATCTGGGGTTTCTGATGAATGAATTACGTCTTGCGAAGTTACCGGGTATGGCGCAGGCGCCAACCATTGATTCTCTGGGATTTGCCCGTAAGAAGCATCCCGGGCAACGTAACAGCCTTGATGCGCTTTGTGACCGCTACCATATCGATCGATCCCGGCGGACCTTGCATGGCGCGTTGCTGGATGCCGAATTGCTCGCCGAAGTCTACCTGGCCATGACCGGCGGAAGGCAATTTTCGCTGGGCATGAACGCCGTGGCGCAGGCGGCGGGAGCCTTTGTGCAGTTGCCGGAAAGCACGCGGGTTAGAATGGAGCAGACCGAAACCGCGAGCATGATGCGCCGCGACGCTCCGCCACTCGACGAAGCGGATGTGAAAGCCCATCAGGAAATGCTGGATCGTATCCATAAGGAAAGCGGGCAGGCTATCTGGCGATTGCCGCCCTGCCGGAACTAGCCTGGAGTTATTCATTGTGAACAAAGGAACAAGCGAGGGCGCGGCAGTATTGATGAATAGTCCAAACTAGCCCGGACTCGTGCCAAACATGCTGTTGCCCTCACCCGTGCTAACCATCTGCGCGGGTAATTTATGCCGCAGTCCTTTTGCTGAAGCCTATATGCGGCGGCAATTTGAGGCTGCGGGGGTGGAGGCAGAGGTATTCAGCCGCGGACTGATCGCGCTTCCCAATCAGCGTCCCCCCGGAAAAGCGCAACAGGTGGCTCCGGAATTCAATATTGATCTTGCTTCACATATTTCCCAGCCCCTGCTGGGCGCTGATCTGGATCGGGCTGGTTTGGTGCTGGTCATGGATGCGGGGCAGCGGCAGCATATTTCAAGAATTCGGCCTGCCTGTATCGGCAAGGTGTTTCTGTTGTCTCAACCGTCAGGTGGAAAACCCGTTGCCGATCCCATGGGACAGGATGAAGATACTTTTCGCCGGGTTTACACCGAGATTGCCGCATACGTTGATGCATGGATGCAACGTTTTGGTATCCTGCCATCCCTGTCATGAGGGTCCGAGAGGAGACATCTATGATG
>CAYOUW010000106.1:0-6701 GCA_964407235.1 uncultured Zetaproteobacteria bacterium
GCTCTTGCCATGGACATGATAATCACGCCTCACTTTGGCTATCGTTTCCACTATTAACACCCCTTATTTACCTCCGGCAACTTGCTATCTGCCGGGCATTCTAGAGGGGGCGGGGGGGCAATTTTGGACGCTGTTTAACATAATGAATGATTTATTCGGCTAAAGCCTCGATACATCCGCGAGTTTCAGGAACAGGGCGCGCAGGCGGTTCAGCAGGGCCAGGCGGTTGGTGCGCACCGCCTTGTCTTCCGCCATCACCATGACATCATCGAAGAATGTATCGACAGGCTCACGTAGTGAGGCCAGCACTTGCAATTGCCCTTCCGGATCATCAGGGAACCTGGCTTCGGCTGTTTGCAGGGAAGAAAACAGTGCACGTTCCGCATCCTCGGAAAATAATGTTTCGGAAATTTCACCGGAGATATTGCCTGCCTGTTTCAGGATGTTGGCAATCCGTTTGTTGGCGGTGGCAACCGCCTGACCCGCTTCGGAATCGACAAAACCGGTTAGTAAACGCGCAACGGCAAGATGGCGATACAGCGATAACGGGGCGGCTGCGCCCAAAGCCGCATCCAGAGCTGAACGCGAAACGCCAAGGTCATCCGCCAACCCAAGCAAGCGGTCACGGATAAAGCCGGTTACGGCGGCATGGGTTTCATCGCCGATGGCAATGGTCACTCGCTGCTGATTCCATTGTTTGGCAGCTTCATTGAGCACTTGTAAGAGTGTCATATTGACGGGCAGGGCGTCATCGGCCAAAAGGCGAATTAATCCAATAGCCGAACGGCGCAGGGCGAACGGATCGGCGCTGGCACTCGGAATGCGACCAAGATGGAAATAACCCAGAAGTTTATCGGCCCGTTCAGCAATGCCGATAGCGCGAGCGACGGGGCTGTGAGGTAAAGCATCCGCGCCTGCCGGTGCGTAATGCTCTGCAATTGCATTGGCGACCACCTCGTTCTCGCCATCCATCTTTGCGTAAATCCCGCCCATATAGCCCTGCAATTCGGGGAATTCACCGACCAGTCCGGCGGTCAGATCGGATTTGCATAAATAGGCGGCGCGCTGCGCATCGTTGGCATCGACTCCCAGCGCCGCTGCGTTATCCAGCACAAAGCCGCGCAGCCTGCGCACCTGATCGCCGACCATGCCAAGTCCGTCCTGAAAAATGACTTCGGAGAGCTTTTCAACGCGTGCTTCCAGCGATTCTTCAGGATCACGTTCAAAATAGAACATTGCATCGGCCAAACGCGCATTGACCACGCGCTCGTTGCCGTGAGCCACGGCAGCCGGGTCTTTCGATTTGATATTAGCGACTGCAAAAAACACATTACCGGCGCTTCCATCTTTGTTCCGGGACGCGAAGCAGCGTTGATGATGTTTCAGTTCGATGCGGCTGACTTCGTCCGGCAGACGCAGGAAGTTCTCATCATATCGCCCTGTAATGGCATGTGGCCACTCGGTCAGGTCAGTGACCTCATCCAGCAAATTCTCGTCTTCGATGAGTATAACATCTGCATCGGAGGCTGCCTGTGACAACCTTTCGGCAATGCAATCGCGGCGGGTGCGCCAATCGGCAAGCACGCTCTGTTTTTCGAGCCAGCCAAACGGGTCGTTTGCGTCGATTTCACCCGTGGCGCCATGTACACGGTGGCCGCATGATATTTTTCCTGATGTAACGCCTGCAAATGAAAAGGGAATGATTTCATCACCCAGACGCGCCACGATCCAGCGGATTGGACGGATAAAAGCGTCATTGCGGTGTTCGCCATCTTGCCAGCGCATGGCTTTGGGGCTACGTAATTTGCGCAGGCTATCAGGCATGGCTTCGGCTATGATGTCCACCACTTTTCGGCCTTTTACGGCTTGTACCGCCTTCATATACAGCCCTTTGCCATCGCCCTTGTCGGCAAGTTCAAAATCCGAAACGGTCAGCCCCGATTTCCTGGCAAAGCCTTCGGCGGCCTTGGTAGGTTTACCATCCCTGAACGCAACACGTTCAGGTGGCCCCCAGATGGTTTCTTCACGATTCTGCTGCATGGCAGGGCAGGCTTTGGCGTGAAACAATAATCTACGAGGCGTAACGCCCACCCTCTCGGAAGCAACGTCAAGTCTGATGTCATGAGCGTTCAACAGAATGCGCAAGGCTTCGTTTAACTGACTTGCCATTTCATGAGCGACACCAGCAGGAATTTCCTCAGTACCAATTTCAATCAGCAGGGGTTGCATGTCCTTTTGCCCGGAACTCATTCATCCACCCCCGCATAAGCGCGAGCAACTGTCTTTGCCAGACCGCGCACGCGCCCGATAAAGCGCTGGCGTTCGGCTACTGAGATCGCGCCTCTGGCATCAAGCAGATTGAAGGCATGCGATGCCTTCATTATTTCTTCATAGGCTGGTAGCACGAGACCATTTTTGTTCAACCGTTTGCACTCGGTCTCGGCATGGTCGAACTGATCATGTAGCCATGCGGTATCCGCCTGGTCAAAATTATAGGTGGAAAATTCCACTTCATTGCGGTGGAAAACATCACCGTAGCTGACCTTCTTACCATCCGCTGTCTCCACCCAGGTCAGGTCAAATACATTCTCCACACCCTGTAGATACATGGCCAGCCGTTCCAGTCCGTAGGTGATTTCACCGGGTGTTCTGGAGAGTTCGACGCTGCCAACCTGCTGGAAATAGGTAAACTGGGTAATTTCCATACCGTTGAGCCAGACTTCCCAGCCCAGTCCCCACGCACCGAGGGTCGGCGATTCCCAGTCATCTTCGACGAACCGGATATCATGGATCCCGGGATCAATACCGATGGTTTTCAGGGAGTCGAGATACAGGTCAAGGATATTCTCCGGAGCCGGTTTCAGAATGACCTGAAACTGGTAATAGTGCTGTAGACGGTTCGGATTCTCGCCATAGCGGCCATCGGCGGGTCGCCGGCAGGGTTGCACATAAGCAGTGTTCCAGTCGTTGTCATCCAGCACGCGCAGAAATGTCGCCGGATGAAAAGTACCGGCTCCCATCGGCGAATCATAAGGCTGCTGAACCACGCATCCCCGCGCCGCCCAGTATTGCTGCAATGTGAGAATTAAATCCTGAAAGGTCACTGTCGATTCATGCTCCCCCGCTAAAGTCGGCCAAGCCTAGCGGCGCAACTGCGTTGTTGCCAGAAGTCCGGCGGAAGACATCCACGAATTCGGGGGGATTCTTTCATGATCCCGGGAAACATCATCGGGATCGTGTATTGCCTGCCGTCTGTATGAAACAGGGAATAAACTGTGGAAAAACGGTGGACGGAATGTTAAGTAAAAACTCCATGGATAGTTGTTAAGGAATGCTTGACACCCAACATATAGGGTCATATGGTAGCGCCATGACTTCCCGAATACGAGGGGATGAGGTTAATAATTTAGTTTTAAACACGTGATTGCATGACTTCGCAAGGAGTCATCCATGCACCCATGGACGGCCTTTTTGCGACTTCATCGTGATTAGTCCCGACTATTCATGAATTGTGGTATAATGAGAGGAGGAGTTATTGATGCATCTGGCTAAAATAAGGCAACCCGGAAAAGCCGCCGTCCAATCATCGGATGTGCATACGGTCGGCGACATTCCGTTACAGGCGGCATCCGCGGATATTTGGGACAAAAAATACCGATTGAAGGACAAATACGGCAATGCCGTGGACCATACCATTGAGGACACATATGCGCGCGTCGCCAAAGCGCTGGCGGAGGTGGAAGAGCCGGGCAAGCGCAATTTCTGGCATGAACGATTTACCTGGGCGCTGGAGCGTGGCGCCATTCCAGCAGGGCGCATCACGTCCAATGCCGGCGCCCGCGAGCACAAGCCAGCCACCTCCACCATCAACTGCACCGTGTCCGGTCAGGTGCCGGATACGATGGATGGGATTCTGTCCATGGTGCATGAGGCGGGCCTGACACTGAAGGCGGGCTGCGGCATCGGCTACGAGTTTTCCACATTGCGTCCCAAAGGCGCCTATGTGAGCGGCGCCGGCGCCTATACCTCGGGGCCGCTTTCGTTCATGGATATCTTCGATAAGATGTGTTTCACCGTATCATCCGCCGGTGGCCGCCGCGGCGCACAAATGGGCACCTTCGACATCAGCCACCCGGATGCCATGGATTTCATCCGCGCCAAACGCGAAGACGGACGCTTGCGCCAGTTCAATCTCTCCTGCCTGATTACAAAGGATTTCATGGAAGCGGTAAAGAACGATGCCGACTGGGATTTGGTCTTCCCCGCCAATCGCAGTGAAATCGAGGATGGAGATGCGCGTATTGTATGGCGTAACTGGCCGGTCAAATCCGACGGATACGCTACGGACGAACAGGGGCGCGTGGCATGCAGAGTGTACAAAACGATCCGCGCCGGACGCCTGTGGGATGTCATCATGGCCTCTACTTACGATTATGCCGAGCCGGGCTTCATTCTCATCGACCGCGTCAACGAAATGAACAACAACTGGTTCTGCGAAAATATCCGTGCGACCAATCCCTGCGGCGAACAGCCACTGCCACCGTATGGCGCCTGTCTTCTGGGTTCCATCAATCTGACGAAATTCATTCGCGATCCCTTCACCGAAGATGCCCGTTTCGACTGGGATCAGTTCCGTGAAGTTATCGCCGTATTTACCCGCATGCTGGATAATGTGGTGGAAATCAACGGCCTGCCACTGGGCAAGCAACGCGACGAAATCATGGCCAAGCGCCGCCACGGCATGGGCTTTTTGGGCCTCGGCAGCGCCCTGACCATGTTGTGTACGCCTTACGGCTCGGAGGAATCGCTCGCATTCACCGAAAAGGTCGCCTATGAAATGGCCCGAACCGGCTTTGAAACGGGGCTGGAACTGGCGCGCGAAAAAGGCGTCGCCCCTATCATGGACAAGAAATTCAGGGTTACGCCGGAATTGATGGCCCGGCGTCCGGAAATGGCCAATGATGGCATCAGGATCGGTGACGAACTGGCTGGTCGTGTCCTCTGGGCGCGCTACTCGCGTTATATGCGGCAATTCGCCGACACCGGCAACGCCGGTGATGCCGATCTGCTGGCGCAACTGGAAGAAACCGGTTGCCGTTTCACGCACCATTCCTCGATTGCGCCGACCGGCACTATCTCCTTATCTTTGGCCAACAATGCTTCCAACGGTATCGAGCCGAGTTTTGCGCATCACTATGCTCGCAACGTGATCCGCGAAGGCCGCAAAACCAAGGAAAAGGTGGATGTATTTTCCTTTGAACTGCTTGCCTACCGCGAACTGATTAACCCGCGGGCCATGCCGTTTTCCGATAAGGACGGGGAGAGACTACCTGGCTACTTTATCTCTGCCGACGAAGTAACGCCCAGGCAGCATGTGGATGTTCAGGCCGCGGCGCAGAAATGGGTGGATTCGTCCATTTCCAAAACAGCCAATGTGCCGACCGACTTTCCCTTCGATGACTTCAAGGACATTTATCTCTATGCCTATGGCAAAGGATTGAAGGGGTGCACTACTTTTCGCTTCAATCCGGAAGCCTTCCAGGGTGTTCTGGTCAAGGAAGCAGATTTGGAAAACACTCTTTACCGCTTCACGCTGGATGACGGAACGATCATTGAGGTCAAAGGCAACGAGGAAATCGAGTATGACGACGAAGTACACACCGCGGCCAACCTCTTTGACGCCCTGAAAGAAGGGTATTACGGTAAGATCTGATGGGCATGCATGTGGACTGGGCGGATTTCCGCATCCCGCCCATCAATCTGTGGGTGTTGCCGCGGTGGAAGGCGATCTGGCATGGAACCTGTAACAGCCCGTCACGCCGGCAAGCGCCATCGAACCATACAAAACTTCTGCACCGCCGCTTCATGCAACTTCTGACGGCAAGAGGCAAGAAAGTCGAAGCTCTCTTCCGCGATTATTTTACCGATGAGGCGGAGCCCATTCCATATTATGCATCAGCGCAAAAATTAAATACAGAGGAGCAGGGCATGGAAAAACAAATAAAATCCGTGCAGTGTCAAGTAATGGCAAGGGAGAAAAATGATGACAACCAGGATTGAACAAAAAATTACGGCCTATGAGGTGGTCAAGCCGGGGGCAGGGCAGGAGGAAGCGACAGTGACTCAAATTGCACCGTTGCTGGAGCGCGACGATGTGCTTGAAGGCACCACTTACAAGATCAAGACCCCGCTATCCGAACATGCGCTGTATATCACTATCAACGATGTGGTCATGCGGCGTGGTGAGGATGATGAACACAAACGGCCATTTGAAATTTTTATCAACTCCAAAAATATGGAGAACTTCTCCTGGATTGTAGCGCTTACGCGCGTCATTTCCGCCGTATTCAGAAAGGGAGGCGATGTCACCTTCCTGGTCGAGGAACTCAAAGCCGTATTCGATCCTCGTGGCGGTTATTACAAAAAGGGCGGAAAATACATGCCGTCGCTGGTGGCCGAAATCGGTGAAGTTATTCAGCAGCACATGGTTTCCATTGGCATGATGGAAGGCCAGTTGACCACGCCGGAACTGGAAGCCAAGCGTAAGGAAGCCAAAGAGAAACTCGGCGAGGAAGCCGCTGCCAGGGGCAACCTGTGTGACAAGTGCGGCGCCATGGGCGTGGTACGACTGGACAACTGCGACACTTGCCTCGAATGCGGCGATTCCAGGTGCGGCTGATTGCAATTGGCGGCGTTGTACT
>CAYOUW010000107.1:0-6573 GCA_964407235.1 uncultured Zetaproteobacteria bacterium
CGGATTTCAGGTTACCCGAAGGGAAAATGAAGCCCCTTGGATATCTCTGCCAGCAGCATGGCGTGAGGCTGAATCGCCCCGTCAAGGCCTATGACAAATGGGTCAATCGTATTCCTACCGCGTATCGGAAATTTATACGGCAAGAAACACCTGATCGAACAGCGAAGTTGGAAAACGATCCGTATTGTCTGGCGACCATTAAACATTACCGAAGCCTGATACCCATGGCTCAGGAACACCGTAAACCAATTTTTAATCTTACTTCTGCTGATGGCGCTATAGGCAGTCATGCCAATGCGGTCCAGGGTGCCAGGAAAGATTTCAGGATGCTGGCAAAGAGAATTACTGATGAAATTGATATAGACCGGAATCAAAGCAGTTTACAGCAATAGCCCCACAAAGACCGGAGGAAACTCTGATTTTTCAGGGCCGGACCTGATGATTCTGTTTTTTGGGAATTGCGGTATCATGATATCCGAAAAGGCAAAGCTGTTTCTTCCCCGCACCCTATGCCGCCGATCCGGGGGCTTTTCCAGTTTGCTGGCATAGAGCCATGTGACCGCCACGGCCATCATGCAGAAGTTCAGGTGATTCATGGAAAGTCGGGTACATCGGCGCGGCCCGTGCGGCTGGAGGTTTGCTGACGCACATAATGATAGCCCGGAAGTCCCAAAGTAGCTGGAAAACAGTTGTCCCTGAATCAAATGCACTCTCCCCGCCGAATGGGGAGAGACTACCTCAAAAACGCGCCCGGGGTAAATTCTCCGGAAACATGCCGAGGCGGGGTTAGCGCCCCTGTTGAATCTGACGCAGAGCCTCAATGCGCGCGGAGGTCGGCGGATGGCTGGCGAACAGCCTGGCAATGCCGCCCGATTCTCCCCCGTGAATCTTGAGCGTAGCCAACGCATCCTTCGGCGCCAGCGTGGGGGATGATTTTTCCTCGCCCGGCTGGGTTTGCCGCGCAAGGGTGTCAATCTTTTGCAGGGCGCGAATCATCGGTTCCGCACCATACATCCGGGCGGAGTGTGCATCGGCGCGGAATTCGCGGCGGCGTGAATGCCACATCACCACGATCATGGCGAGAATGGAGAACAGAATTTGCAGGACGATGTCCACAATGAAATAAACCATGAAGTTCGGTTCGCCATTGCGGGAAGTAGCGCTGGCGACCAAACGCGCAATCATGCCGGCCAGAAAATAGACAAAGGTGTTCATCAGACCCTGGAGCAGCGTGGTGGCTACCATATCGCCATTGGATACGTGCCCCATTTCGTGCGCCAGAACGGATTTAACTTCATCATCGGAGAGGCTGTTCACCAGCCCCGAGGAAACGGCAATCATGGAACGGTTGCGGCCGGGACCCGTGGCGAAGGCATTGGGTGAGTCATCCATGTAGACCCAGACTTCCGGCATTTTCAGGTTGTCCCGGTGCGCCAGTTCCCGGACTGTTTCGTACACCAACCGCTCCTTCGGGGTGGACGGCTGGGTCACCTGTTGCATACGGTACATCCGTTTGACCATCGGCTTGGACATCAGGAGTGAAATAAATGCGCCGCCAAAACCGAATACCATGGCCCAGGCGAACTGATAACTGGCAAAGCTTCCACGCACATCAATGCCGAATTTCGGCAACACGAAATTAATCAGGATATTGCCGGAAATGATCAGCGTCAGAAAGACGAGAAGGTTGGTAACAATCAATAAAAACAGTCCCTTAAATGAACGCACATGTTCCTCCGTAAAAGTATTGTTAGTTCGGTATAATGTCCAAACCGGTAATTTTCAAGCCTTGAAACGTTGTCCAGGCTCCATTATATACTATGAATGATAGATGAAATCCACGATCCCGACATTATAGAACCGGACGATATTGACGGCAAACCGCCAGCCGGAGGCTCCGGCCTGGTGGTGGCCCGTGAGCTGTTGCCGCCGTTTCTGAGTATTCTTCCCCTGTCCAACCGCCCGCTGTTTCCCGGTCTTATCGTACCACTGGTGTACGAAGGTGAGGAAATGAGCAAGGTCTTTCGTGAGATCGCCAATGCGGAAGAGCAACACGTCGGCCTGATTCTGGTACGTAACGAGGATGCGCCGTTTGCTACCGAAAATTTGTATGAGGTGGGCGTTGTCGCCAGGTTAATCAAGGCCGTGGAAATACCCGGCCATGGGCTGCATGTTATTATCGAATGCATGGAGCGTTTTCGCGTACGGGATTTTTCTTCGGGGCCGCCGCATATTCGGGCGCGGGTGCAATATCATGCCGAAACCAGCTATTCGGATAATATTGAACTGAAGGCCTATACCGTAGCCATCGTCAATACCATCAAGGAACTGCTTAAACATAATCCGCTGCACGAAGAGGAGTTGCGCCTGTTCTTGTCACGTTTCGGGCTGGATGAGCCGAATCATCTGGCTGACTTCGCCGCCAGTCTGACAATGGCCGGACGCGAGGAACTACAGGATGTGCTCGAGACCTACCCCATCTTCGATCGCATGAAGAAGGTGATGAGTTTGCTCAACCGCGAACTCAATGTCAGCAAGATTCAGAGTCGCATTCGCAGCAATATCGACGAGCGCATCTCGGAGCAGCAGCGGAAATTTTTTCTCAATGAGCAGTTACACGAAATCCAGCGTGAACTGGGCAGGGAGGAAGACCCGCGCGATCAGGAGATTAATCGTCTGAAAAAACGCGCCAAAGGACTGACCTTCCCGGATGAAGCCAGGACTGTTTTTGCCGAGGAGATGCACAAGATCTCGATGCTGGATCCTTCCTCCCCCGAGTATGGCGTATCACGTAATTACCTCGACTGGCTGACCAGTCTTCCCTGGGGTAAATTCGGCAAGGATCGCTTGAATCTGAAGGCGGCGTCCCGCGCCTTGAACCGTCATCATTCCGGCCTGGAAGATGTCAAGGATCGCATTCTGGAATTTATTGCCGTAGGCGTACGTAAAAAGGAGGTGGGCGGATCCATCATCCTGTTCGTTGGCCCGCCGGGGGTGGGGAAAACCAGCATTGGCCGCGCCATTGCCGAGGCGGTGAATCGCCCCTTTTACCGCTTTTCGGTCGGCGGCATGCGCGATGAGGCGGAAATCAAGGGGCATCGCCGCACCTATATCGGCGCCATGCCGGGCAAGATTGTCCAGGCGTTGAAACAGGTCAAGGTCGCCAATCCGGTGATTATGATGGATGAAGTGGATAAGATCGGATCGGATTTTCGTGGCGATCCATCCTCCGCGTTGCTGGAAGTGCTGGATCCCGAGCAAAACAGTGATTTCCTCGATCATTATCTGGACGTGCGCTTCGATCTCTCCCGCGTTCTGTTTCTGTTAACCGCCAATCAATTGGATACCGTCCCCAAACCCTTGCTGGACCGGGCGGAAATCATTCACCTGGCCGGGTATATCGCACCGGAAAAGATGGAAATTGCGCGCAAGCATCTTTGGCCGCGGTTACTTGAGGAGAATGGTTTGAAGCAAAGTGACCTCACGCTCGGCCGGGCGGCACTGGCACGTCTGGTGGACGAGTATACCCGTGAACCGGGGGTGCGCAGGCTGGAGAAGTTGTTGAAAAAAATTCAGCGCAAGGCGGCAATCCAACTGGTACGGGAAGAAGTATCCACGCCGATCAGCATCGGTGCGAGAAATCTGGATAAGTATGCGGGCAAGCCGCGTTTCCGCGACAAACATCTGCGTCAGGGCGTGGGCCTGGCGACGGGACTGGCATGGACGGCACTGGGCGGCGTCACGCTCATGCTCGAAGTTACGGTGCCCCATCATGACAGACGAGGTCTGAAATTGACCGGTCAATTGGGCAAGGTGATGCAGGAATCGGCGGAGATTGCATACTCCTACATTACTGCCAATCTTGCACGCTTTGGCGCTCCGCCGGATTTCTTCGACAAGGCTTTTGTTCACTTGCATGTACCGGAAGGCGCGGTGCCGAAGGATGGTCCTTCAGCCGGTATTACCATGGCCACGGCCCTGTTATCGCTGGCCCTGGACAAAGTGCCGTTGCCGTTCGCCATGACCGGGGAGATGACGCTGACCGGCGATGTGTTGCCCATTGGCGGTGAACGCGAGAAACTGCTGGCGGCCAAGCGCCTCGGCATTTCGGAGGTGATTCTTCCTGCTGCCAATCAGGTGGATGTCGAGGAACTGCCGGAATCGGTGCCGCAGGGCCTTACCATTCATTATGTCAGGCATTTTAATGATGTGGCACGCTTGCTTTTCGGCCTTCGTATTCGTCCGGTTAAGGTTGCCGCCTGATCTTTGGGGGCTCGTGGATGGATAGCGGGATAGCCGCGTTGCTTTCGGCTGGATGGCAGGCACATTCCGAAGATCTTTTGTCACTTTTGTCATGGTAGGGTTCGCCCATGCCGGTGATGACGCTCAATCATATTGCCAAGGCCTTCGGACCACAGGTGTTGCTCGACGATGTGTCACTCAGTATCGGCCGCGGCGTGCGCCTTGGCCTGATTGGCCGCAACGGTGAGGGTAAATCCACACTGCTGAAAATCATGGCCGGCCAGATGGAAACGGATGCCGGAGAAATCACGCTGCGCGGCGGCACGCGCGTCGACTACCTGCCACAAACGCCGCATTTTGATGCCGGACAGACTGTGTTTCAGGTGGTCGCGGCGGGTTTGGGCGATGTGGCCCGCTCCCTTGATGCCTATCATGCTGCATTGCGAATGCTGGATGAGGATGCATCGGCACAGGCGCTCAAAAGGCTGGATATCTTGCAAACGGAACTGGATCGTATCGGCGCGTGGCAGTTTCATGCACGTATCGAGACAGCGATTTCAAGGCTTGGACTGGAGGAGGAACGTGATGTCGGCGAGCTTTCCGGCGGCTGGTTGCGCCGTGTCGCACTGGCCCGCGCCGTGGTAGCGGATCCGGATGTGTTATTGCTTGATGAGCCGACCAACCATCTGGATATCGCTTCCATCGAATGGCTGGAGGATTTTGTTGCGGATTTTCCCGGTGCGGTGATATTTGTCACTCATGACCGCTACTTCCTTGATGCCGTGGCCGAGGAGATCATCGAGCTGGATCGTGGGCATTTGACGCATTTTGCCTGTAGCTATGCCGAATACTTGGAAAAGAAGGCCGAAATACTGGCGCGGGAGGTAACGCAGCACCGCAAGTTCGACAGGTTGCTGGCCGGAGAGGAGCGCTGGATACGCAAAGGCATACCGGCCAGAAGAAGGCGCAACGAGGGGCGCGTACGGGCTCTGGAAGATCTGCGCAACCAGCGGGCGGCACGGCGCTTGCGCGGCGGCGATGTGGATCTTCGCGTGGCCAGCGGCGTCAAGCCCGGCAAGATGCTGATCGAGGCTGTAGAAGTATCACATAGTTTTGGCGATACGGTGATTGTGCGTAATTTTTGTCATAAAATCATGGCGGGCGATCGTATCGGACTGGTCGGCCCGAACGGCATCGGGAAGACAACGTTACTTGGAATACTGCTTGGTGAAATAAAACCGGAATCAGGCCGGGTACGCCCCGGAGTACGTTTGGCTCCGGCGTTTTTAACCCAGATGCGAGAACTTGATCCAGCAAGCAAGCTGAAAGATATATTGCTGCCAAATGGTGGTCATTATGTCCATGTCGGCGGGCGTGAACCACGACATATCGTCTCATATTTGCAGGATTTTCTGTTTGATAAGGAACGTCTCCATAGTCGCGTCGCGGCACTCTCCGGCGGCGAAAAGGGACGCCTGATGCTGGCGAAGCTGCTGCTGGAGCCGGCCAACCTTCTGGTGCTGGATGAACCGACCAATGATCTGGATATTGGCACGCTGGCCGTGCTGGAACAGGCGCTGGCTAACTATGACGGCACGGTGATGATTGTCTCACATGATCGCGCCTTCATGGATCGTGTCGTATCAAAGGTGCTGGCCTTTGAAAGCGATGGGCTGATTGTGCCGATTGAGGGTGGCTATTCTGGCTTCCAGGCATGGAAGGCGCGCCAAAATGAAAAAAGAGAATCAAAAAAACATGATCAAGGGGAAAGAAATAGTGGAAAAACAGCAAAAGTAGTCAAAACAAGGGGAAAGCTGTCGTACAAGGATCAGCGGGAGCTGGATGCGCTTCCCGGAGAGATAGAAGCGATGGAATCAGAAAAAGATGAAATTGAAGCACGCTTCTGCGATGTGGATTATTTCAGTAACGATGCCGATGGTTATCATCGGGATCAGCAGAGATTATCTGATTTGGAAGGGATCCTCGCCGACGCCTATGTGCGATGGGATGCACTGGAATCCAGGCAGAGAAAATTGGCCCTCAAGTGTTGAGCGTTACCCTTGCGCGCTCCTTATCTGACTTTCAGCCAAAGGCTTGCAGCCTGCGCCGTAGGTCAATGTCGGTTCTTGGGTGAAGCCGCGGTGCTTGCTTTCCGGCCGCTCATACCTTTATGATTTCGGATCCCGTGATAATTTGCGCCGGAAAATACCCCATACAGTTCGCGGAACCGCGCCATGCGTTTTAACCTGCATTGTTCACCAATAATGCAGGCTAAAGAGCCTCTTGCAAAACTCATGAGCGGCGATCGGCTTCCCCGCTTCGGCCCATTTC
>CAYOUW010000108.1:0-6545 GCA_964407235.1 uncultured Zetaproteobacteria bacterium
TGCGGTGGAAGATATTCTTGAATTTCTCGGGACTGCCGCCTCCGACCTCTAACCCGGCCTATTCACAAATACTGCCGCGCCCTCGCTGGTTCCTTTGTCTGCAACGAATCCTTGCGCCGCAAGCCCCCCTGATTTGCACGCCCATCCATGGGCGCTTTGATGATTTCGGCAAGAGGCTCATGGTTGATCTACTTCCAGTATCGGCGTCATGCGCATCGGCTTGATCGGCGCATCGCTCAATCGTTTCCGCACTGCCGCCTCATCGCAATCGGCAAACTTCGCGCAATGCACGCATACGGTCCAGATCTTGTGCGGCAGGCTTTCCCTCGGAACCCGCTCATACCCGGCGCGCGAGAAAAATTCCGGCACGTATGTTAGCGCAAAGATGCAGGCCACGCCCAGGCCCGCCCCCCATTTCTCACAGGCTTCCAGCAGCAAACATCCGAGACCGAGGCCTTGCCTATCCTCACGCACAACCAGTGAGCGCACCTCGGCCAGATTCGATCCGTAAATGTGCAGGGCGGCGACGCCAGCCAAATCTCCGTCAAGGAATGCAACCACGAACTCCTGTAGATGCTGAAAAATATCGTCGTGTGAACGCGGCAGAATCATTTCCTTTCGGGCGAAGGGCGCTAGCAATTCCGCAATGGCGTTCACATCGTCTACTTCGGCTGCCCGGACCTGAATACGGTGTGGCATTAGCCCATCCTGAACGCCACGCCGCGCGCCAGCATGTCGTGCGCGTGTTCGCGGCTTTTGGCATTGACGCCGCCCAGCATGCGTGCCAGCTCCTCCCGCCGATCCTCGTCATTCAGAAGTTTTAACTGACTGATCGTGCGTCCCTTCCGCTGTTCCTTGAAAATATGCACCTGCTGCGCGGCACAGGCAGCCACCTGCGGTAAATGGGAAATCGTCAGCACCTGCCGATCGCGCCCCATCGCCGCGAGCAGTTCGCCCACACACCATGCCGTTTCGCCGCCAATGCCCGCATCCACTTCGTCGAACACGGCAATCCGGGGAGCCGAAGCTATCGCGCCACACCCCTTCAGCGCCAGTACGAGACGGGACATTTCGCCACCGGACGCCACCGCGGTCAACTCGCGGAAGGGTTCTCCCGGATTGGAAGCCGCCATGAACGTCACCTCATCATATCCGTGTTTGCGCCACGCCGATTCGTCTTCCGGCCGGGGGCGCACATCGATCCGCACCTGCATCCCGGTCAGCGCCAGCCGGTCGAGAAAAGGCCGCAGTTGTCCGCACAAGTCCTTGCCGGCCCTGATTCTGGCGGCGGACAGGGTTTTCGAGGCAGTCAGAAATTTCTTTCTGGCCTCCTCCACGCGCAGGCGTTTCGATTCCTCATCCCATACGCCGGTATCCATGCGAGAGATACGGGCTTCCAGTTTGCTCAACAGATCCATCAGACCGGGCTCATCCGTATCATGCCGACGCATGGACTCATGCATGTCCATCAGGCGGACTTCCGCCGCTTCCAGCTCCTTCGGATCATACGTTTCATCCAGCAGCGCGCGTAAATTCGGCCCTGCCTCGCCAAGCAGCGCGTCCACCTGCCCCAACATCTCCAGGCTCTCCCGGATCTCCGGCCTGAATTGGGCCACGGCTTCCAAAGCGTGCATACAGCCGGCCAACCGGGTCCGAAGGTTGTCGTCATCATCCTCAAGCACCGCCAGCGCGGCGCTGACGGCCTGCTGAATCCGGGCAAAATTACGGCTCGTGTCGACCTGATCCCTGAGTTCGTCCACCAACCCAGGACGAAGTTCAAGCGCCCGCAGGCGTTTGAATTCATCGCGGATCCACGCTTCTTCACGCACGCCCTGATCGTGTTCAGTCAACAATTTGCTCAGGGCGTCCCGCTCGCTTTCCCACTGCCGATAAGCGGAAACGACCGCCGCCGCAGTTTTGTCCGCCACACGCGCATCGACAAGATCCCGTTGAAAATCGGCGCGCAACAGGGACTGGTGTTCGTGCTGTCCGTGCATGTCCAGACACGCCTGCCCGATACGTTGCAGTAATCTGGCGGGTGCGGGCGCGCCGTTGACGTAAGCGCGTGAACTGCCATCGGCGCGAATCACCCGGCGCAACACCACGCCATCTCCGGTATCCGGATCGTAGGCCTGCAAAAGCTGTTGCACGGGCTCGCCCGTATCCTCGATCACAGCGGTAATTTCCGCCTTCTCCGCGCCATGCCGCACCCAACTGCTGCTGGCGCGCGAACCGAAGACCGCGCCCAGCGCATCCACCAGTATGGATTTACCCGCGCCGGTTTCACCGGAAAAAACAGTCATGCCACGGGATAATTCCAGGTGGACGTCCTCAATCAGCGCAAATTCCCGAACATGCAGTTCAGTCAACATGAAAGGGAACGATGCGGATGCTCTGGCGGTTTTGTTATTTCCGGACCGGGGGTCGCATGGCGGTCCGAGGCGCTATTCATCCATACTGCCGCGGAGTGGCTTTCCCGTAAGTCCGACAAACTTCCAGCCTGTATTATTCATGAATCGTCGTGATGATTGCGCCGGACCTCGCGTTCAGTCCAGTGCAATTTGTTGCGCAGCACCTCGTAATAATTCCGGCCCGGCAGATAGGCCAGCAACACCGGCTTGCCCTTCTCGATAAGGACACGGTCGCCTTCCTGTAATTCAAAGCACATCTGGCCGTCCAGATTGAGCGCGGCCGGTGCCGGCACTTCCGTGAGCTTCAATTCGATGAGTTTGTCAGCAGGAACCACAATGGGACGATTGGAAAGGGTATGCGGACAAACCGGCGCCACGGAGATGGCTTCCAGCGCCGGATGCACGATGGCGCTGCCCGCGGACAGGGCGTAAGCGGTGGAACCCACAGGCGTTGCCAACACCAGACCGTCAGCGCGGACGCGGAACACAAACTCGCCCGCCACTTTCATTTCGTATTCAATCATACGCGGGTGCCGGTTGCGTTGCACGACCACGTCATTGATGGCGACGCCGCCCCCCAGTGGCGTTCCATCACGCCATCCTTCTGCACGCAGGCTGAAGTAGCGGGCAATGCAGCCGCCTCCGTTCAATACGGTCTCCACCGCTTTGAGCATGTTATCCGCGGGCGCGCCGGTGAGAAATCCGAGCCGCCCAAGATTGATGCCGAGAATCGGAACCGGCGTTCCGACAAAGCGCCGGCCGACATGCAGGAGTGTACCGTCTCCGCCCAGCGTGACCATCAGATCAGCCCGGTTCGACATCGCCTCCAGCGGCACGCCGACCTCGCCGCATGGATTGGCCAGCCCCTTGCCTGGCAGCACGTCCTTGCCGTGCTTCCTGAGCCAGACGGACAATTCCATCCCCAGCCGCAGCGCATTTTTATCCCCCGGTTTGACGCTAATGCCAATTGTTTTCATCGCTTTCATTGTTTTCATTGCTTCTTCCCGAGCCAGCCTTTGGGTTGCGTGTGGCACTGAAAGCACTGGTCGTTTTTCACATGATGCTCAACGGGCCGCGGGCGAACGCCGTGTGTACCATGGCACTGCATGCAAGCCTGGCGCGTTACGGCACGCGTATGCGTCTTGTCGTTGGGCGTCGGCTTCGTGGTGCGCTTACCGCTGCCCAGCACGAGCAGCACGATCACCGCCACGACCACCGCCAGAAAGACGGCGTCCTTTTTTCCCGGCTTCCATCCGTGTTTCGATTCGTGGCGCGTACTCATCCATGAAGCTCCCGTAGAAGATCCTGCCCGCCTGTTGCAAGCACGGCGAGGCAAGCGGCGTTCAGAGCTGTGCGGCTACGACATCCCAATTGATTATACCCCAGATGGCGTCCAGATATTTCGGGCGTGCATTGCGATAATCGATATAATAGGCATGCTCCCAGACGTCAATCGCCAGCAGCGGCGTGCTGTCATCGGTCAGCGGGTTGCCGGCATTGCCCGTATTGACCACTTCCAGGCCGCCCCCGGCATTTTTCATCAGCCAGGTCCAGCCGGAACCGAAATTACCCGCAGCGGAAGCCGTCATGCTGGCGCGGAAATCGTCAAACGAGCCAAAGGCCCCGGTTATTGCGTCAGCCAATGCGCCATCCGGCTGGCCGCTGCCGTTCGGGCTTAAGCCCTCGAAGTAAAACGTATGATTCCATACCTGCGCCGCATTATTGAAGATACCGCCGGCGGGCGCCGTGGTAATGATTTCCTCCAGGCTCTTGCCTGCATATTCCGTACCCTCGATCAACTTGTTCAGATTAGCAACATAGGCGGCATGATGCTTGTCATGATGATATTCCAGCGTTTCGGCGGAAATCACCGGTGCCAGCGCGCCCTTGTCGTACGGTAATTCAGGTAACTCAAATGCCATAATACTTCTCCTTTTGGAGGCGCGCTTCGCGACAAGACCGTTGCGGGCCGTTTCGCATCGCTATCTCTCAATGGCAACCATAGGTCCGTCATTTTGACGATGCAAACCTTTTTCGTTTACGGTTATTCGCATGCGTCTTTCGGCTTTGCGCGATTGCGAGCGACCGAACGGGCGTTTAGCCTGCATGATTCATGAAATTCAGACCTGAAGCCGTATTGCTGGACCGCGACGGCGTGATTAACTTCGATTCGCCGGACTACGTCCTGGCACCGGAGCAGTGGCGGCCAATCCCGGGCAGCCTTGAAGCCATTGCAATGCTGACATCAGCGAACATCCCGGTTGCCATCGTCAGCAACCAGTCCGCGCTGGGGCGTGGCATGTTCGATCGGGAAACGTTTCAGGCCATTCATGCCAAAATGATGCGGGCCATTGAAGATGCCGGCGGCAACATTGCGTACGCAGCCTATTGCCCGCATGCGCCAGCGGATCAATGCGCCTGCCGCAAACCCCGGACGGGCCTGATTGATGAAACGCTTGCCTGCCCCGGATTCGCTATCCGTACTGAAACCGTGGCGCTGATTGGCGATTCGCTGCGCGATGTACAGGCAGCGCTGGCCGCAGGCGTCACCCCCGTGCTGGTGCAAAGCGGCTACGGCGCCGCCGCCACCATACTGGATCAATCACGCCAACTGTTGCCTGATATCCGTCATTTCAGCGATTTGGCTACCGCGGTGGATGCTCTTTTGGGGAACAGGCCATGCTGATCCTGCGTTCAGCATTATTTAATCTCTGCTTTTTCATGATCACGGTCTTCTTTTCCATTCTGCTCATTGCAAGCCGTCCCTTCGGTTTTGCGGCGGCATGGTTCTGGGGCAAGGCGTGGAGCGCGTCCACGATCTCTCTGGCTCGCATCATTTGCGGCATCCGGCTTGAAATCGAGGGTGGAGAACATCTTCCGGACACGCCCTGCGTGGTCATGGCCAAGCATCAGTCCGCCTTTGAAACGATCGCCATGCCGGGCCTTGTGCCGCCGTTCGTCTGGGTTCTGAAACGTGAACTCTTTTACATTCCGGTATTCGGCTGGGCGCTGTGGGCTCTCAATGAGATTGCCATTCGCCGTTCCAACCTCCGCGGAGCTCTAAAGCAGGTGCTGGCGCAGGGCAAACGCTTCCTTGAGGAAAAGCACTGGGTCGTGATTTTTCCGGAGGGGACGCGGACCGCGCCGGGACAAACCGGCAACTATCAGGCCAGCGGCATCATGCTGGCCAAAAAGGCTGGCGCGGGCATCTTGCCCATGGCGCACAACGCCGGCGTCTGCTGGCCCAAACGCGGATTCATCAAGCGCCCAGGTATTGTTCGCTTCCGTTTCCTGCCCTTCATTGCGCCGGAAGACGTGGCCAGGACGCCCCGCAGTACGCTGCTGGAATGCCTGAAAACCGAGATCGAGGCCGCCACGCGCGCCCTGGGCGGCTAACCCTGCCCTTTACCCACAAATCAGCCACAGAGCCCTTGGCGCACCTGGCAAAAAAACGGATCTTCAACGCTTTCATACGGTAATTAACCCTGTCATGGGGCTTGCCGATAGCAAGGCGTTAGCATCGGGCGGAGCGGATGTCTGGAATATCTTCAGTAGTCCACGCAAGATAATGGTGCTGCTGCATAAGCGCCTTGAAGTCTGAACATTCGTTTTACTCTACCCTGCGGATGGATATGGCTTGTACGTCAACGTGTTTTCCCGATTCCTGCACTTGCATGGGCGAACGGTATTCGCCAACCAATCAAATGTTTAGAAAAATACTTGTCATAGAGAGACTCTTGCAAAACTCATGAGCGGCGATCGGCTTCCCCGCTTCGGCTCATTTCCGAGCTTGAATTTCGGGGAGTGGTCACAGGTATTTGGCGACGCCAAAATGGTCACAGCTATGCTCGATCGCATGACCCATCACTGTGATATTATCGAGACTGGAAACAAGAGTTGGAGGTTCGAAAATCGAACCTGATTTGGCCCGTATTAGGGGGGTCAATTTTGGACGCTGACGGGGGGGGGTAAAATTGGACGCTGTTTGACGCTGTGGGTAATGCTGCCCCAACAGTTACTCGTATTGTGTTTGTTCAGCAATGGCAATCAAGTCAGACATGCGTTGCTGTATGAAATGCTGTCCGGCGTCAATTACTTTGTCCGGTCGACGACAATTAGGATGGCCGGTTTTTG
>CAYOUW010000109.1:0-6441 GCA_964407235.1 uncultured Zetaproteobacteria bacterium
CCCTTTACCCACAAGTCGTGCCACAGCGAATCGCCCGGAGGGAACCCTTGCACACGGGCCATATCGGCGTTGCGGCGCTTGCCAATGGAATAACCATTATCTTCGCCCCGCGCCTTGGTCTGACCCGCGTGCAAGGGTTCTGTGACATGACTTGTGGGTAAAGGGCAGGGCTAACTCCGTCTTCGGGGTGGAGAATTGGGGGTGATTTCGCTATATTACGCTGTTCTTGCGTGGATTTGGACGACTCGAGGCGTTGTCACGCACTTTTATTGATGAGGAGCGCGCATGAAATCATTGTCTGCACTGAAATCCGTATCCCCCGCCAGGCAGGGTCTCTATGACCCGGCTTTCGAGCATGATGCGTGTGGCGTCGGCTTTATTGCGAACATCAAAAACAAAAAAAGTCATGATATTATCAAGCAAGGTCTGGAGATTCTGCTACGCCTCACCCATCGGGGTGCAACGGGCGCGGACCCGGGGGAAGGCGATGGCGCCGGTATCCTGATTCAGCTTCCTGACACCTTTTTCCGTGCGGTGATATCCGAACAGGGCGTCAATCTTCCGATGGAAGGTGAATATGGCGTAGGCATGGTGTTTTTGCCGCAAAATGATGATTATCGCACTGCCTGTGAGGGCATCATTGAACAAACCGTCAAAGAGGAAGGTCAAACCTTCCTGACATGGCGCGATGTTCCTGCTGATGCAGGCCGTGCCGACCTTCCCGAAAGCGTCAGTTGTTGCGAGCCCGTGATTCGTCAGATCTTTATCGGCAAGGGAGCGAATTGTACCGATCAGGATGCTTTTGAGCGTAAACTGTATGTGATTCGCC
The DNA here is from genome assembly GCA_964407235.1 of uncultured Zetaproteobacteria bacterium. Lineage (GTDB taxonomy): Bacteria > Pseudomonadota > Zetaproteobacteria > Mariprofundales > Mariprofundaceae > JAUZQZ01. Next base: position 830 of record CAYOUW010000109.1, read on the forward strand.
GGGTGGCACGGAATCGTATTGATGATCTTGGCGAGTCGGGCCCGGCGCGCTTTTACTTCGCCTCCATGTCCAGCCGTATTGTTGTTTACAAGGGTATGTTTCTTTCGCATCAGGTTGGCGCTTACTACGATGACCTGCATGATACCCGCATGGCATCGGCTCTCGCACTGGTGCATCAGCGTTTTTCCACCAACACCTTCCCGGCATGGGAGCTGGCGCATCCCTTCCGTATGGTGGCGCATAATGGGGAAATCAACACCCTTCGCGGCAATATCAACTGGATGAATGCGCGCAGGCATTCCATGCAATCGAGAATGCTTGGCGATGATCTGGAAAAACTCTGGCCGGTCATTGCCGAAGGCCAATCCGATACGGCATGTTTTGACAATGCGCTCGAATTGCTGGTGATGGGCGGTTATTCGCTGGCGCATGCCGCCATGCTGCTGATTCCGGAAGCATGGTCGGGCAACCGGTTGATGGATGAAAAACGCAAGGCATTCTATGAATACAATGCGGCCCTGATTGAGCCGTGGGACGGCCCGGCGGCCGTTGTCTTTACCGACGGTCGTCAAATTGGCGCCACCCTGGATCGCAACGGATTGCGCCCCGCCCGTTACCTGGTCACCAATAATGATCTGGTGGTGGGTGCATCCGAGATGGGCGTTCTGAATATCCCGGAAGCGGATATTGTCAGAAAATGGCGTTTACAGCCCGGCAAAATGTTGCTGATTGATCTGGAGGCCGGCCGTATCATTGATGACGCCGAACTCAAGGCAGAACTGTCTGACGCCAGGCCCTACCGCAAGATCCTGTCCAAAACCCAGATACAGCTCGAATCCCTGCCTGAAGAAGTGCCAACCATGGCGCCGAATCATGAAACATTACTGGATCGGCAACAGGCCTTCGGTTACTCGCAGGAAGACCTGAAATTCCTGATAACACCGATGGCGATTGCGGGCCAGGAACCGATTGGCGCCATGGGCAATGACAGCCCGTTGGCCGTACTTTCCAATCGTGCCAAACCCCTGTACAACTATTTCCGCCAGTTGTTCGCTCAGGTGACCAACCCCGCGATTGACCCCATCCGTGAAGAAATGGTGATGAGTTTGACCTCCATCATTGGCCCGAATCCGAATCTGCTGGGTCTTGGCGAAGAAAAACCTCTGATGCGACTGGAAGTGCATCAGCCCATCCTCACGAACATTGATCTGGAGAAGGTGCGTCATATCGACCGCTACACCGGAGGTAAATTCCATACCACCACGCTTTCCATGTGTTATCCGGCTGATGAGGGTGCGGCGGGGATGAGGGCCGCGATTGAACGCCTGTGCAACGAAGCTGAAGAAGCGGTACGCGAGCACTTCAATATCGTCATTCTCTCCGATCGCGAGATGGATGCGGACCATATTGCCATTCCGGCATTGCTGGCAACCAGCGCCGTACACCAGCATTTGATTCGTCAGGGCCTTCGTACCGAAACCGGGCTGGTTATCGAAACCGGCAGTGCCCGCGAATCTCATCACTTCACCACGCTTGCGGGCTTTGGCGCAGAAGCCATCAACCCCTATCTCGCCTTTGAAACCCTGTTCGATTTGCGCCGATGCGGGAAATTGCCCGATGAACTTTCGCTTGAGGAAATCAAGGCCCGTTATATCAAGGCCGTGAACAAGGGCCTGTTCAAAGTGATGTCCAAGATGGGGATATCTACTTATCAGTCCTACTGTGGCGCGCAAATTTATGAGGCTATCGGACTATCCTCGGAATTCATTGATACGTATTTTTCCGGAACGCCAACCCGAATCGAGGGCGTAGGACTGGCCGAAATTGCCGGGGAAGCCGTGTGCTGGCATCGCGATGCTTATGGCGGCAAACAGATATACAGGAATGTACTTGATGTTGGCGGTGAATATGCATGGCGCGTGCGTGGCGAACAGCATTTGTTGGTGCCGGAAACCGTTGCCAAACTCCAGCATGCGGTGCGTACCGGAGATTATGATTTGTACAAGGAATATGCGCAACGCATCAATAATCAGAGCGGTCGCCTGACTACCCTGCGCAGTCTGTTCAAGTTCAGGAAGAGCGAATCTGTTCCGCTGGAAGAAGTGGAACCTGCCGAAAATATCGTCAAGCGCTTTGTCACGGGCGCGATGAGTTTTGGCTCTATTTCACACGAAGCCCATTCCACGCTGGCGATTGCGATGAACCGTTTGGGTGGTAAATCCAACACCGGCGAAGGCGGTGAGGAAAGCGCTCGCTTCACACCCCTGAAGAATGGCGATTCCATGCGTTCAGCCATCAAGCAGGTGGCATCCGGGCGTTTCGGCGTGACCGCTGAATATCTGGCCAATGCTGATCAGATTCAGATCAAGATTGCCCAGGGCGCCAAGCCTGGCGAAGGCGGCCAGTTGCCGGGGCATAAGGTGGATAAGCGCATTGGCCGCGTGCGTCATTCGACGCCCGGCGTGGGACTGATTTCTCCCCCTCCGCACCATGATATTTATTCGATTGAGGATCTGGCGCAGTTGATCTTCGACCTGAAAAACACCAATGCATCCGCGGATATCAGTGTCAAACTGGTTTCGGAGATTGGTGTTGGCACCATTGCCGCGGGCGTGGTCAAAGCGCATGCGGATCATGTAGTCATTGCTGGCCATGACGGCGGCACGGGCGCCAGCCCGCTCACCAGTATCAAACATGCCGGTGCGCCATGGGAGCTGGGGCTCGCGGAAACGCAGCAGACGCTGGTGCTGAATCGTCTGCGTGGCCGGATGACCTTGCAGGCCGACGGTCAGATGCGCACGGGACGTGATGTGGTCATTGCTGCCCTTCTGGGTGCGGATGAGGTGGCTTTCGGCACGATTGCGCTGATCGCCGAAGGTTGCGTGATGATGCGCAAATGCCATCTGAATACCTGTCCGGTTGGCGTTGCCACGCAAGACCCCGAACTACGCAAGAATTTTAGTGGCAAGCCGGAAGACGTCGTCAATTTCTTCATGTTCGTGGCTGAGGAGGTTCGTGAAATCATGGCCAAACTCGGTTTCCGGACCTTTGATGAAATGATTGGCCGCGCGGACCTTCTGGATACCCATGATGCCATGCGCCACTGGAAATCGCAGGGACTGGATTTGTCTCCGATTTTTCATCGCGTGGACCCGAATGGCGCGTCCGTTTACCATTGTGAATCCCAGAACCATGGTCTTGACGACGTCAGGGATCAATGGCTTATTGAACAATCGAAAGCGGCCCTGGACGAGCGAAAGCCCGTAATCATTGAAACGCCCGTTCGCAACGTCGATCGCAGCTTTGGTGCCATGCTTTCCGGCAAAATCGCCCAACGTTACGGTCACGAGGGCTTGCCGGAAGACACCATTTACATCAAGGCCAAAGGTACGGCGGGTCAGAGCCTCGGGGCATGGCTGGCGCGTGGCGTCACCATTGATCTGGCGGGCGAGGGCAATGATTATGTTGGTAAGGGATTATCCGGCGGCCGTATCGTCATCTATCCTCCCGCTGAATCAAGGATCAAGCCGGAAGAGAATATCATCGTTGGTAACACGGTGTTGTTCGGCGCTATTGCCGGTGAATGCTATTTTCGCGGTATTGCGGGGGAGCGTTTCGCCGTACGCAATTCAGGCGCCGTGGCCGTTGTCGAAGGCGTTGGCGATCACGGTTGTGAATACATGACAGGAGGCACGGTTGTCATTTTAGGCGGCACGGGCCGTAATTTCGCGGCCGGTATGAGCGGTGGTATTGCCTATGTTCTCGATGAAGATAATACATTCGAAACCTGCTGCAATATGGCACAGGTCGATTTACAACCGGTGTCCGCCGAAGCCGAAGCGCTGGAAGACCTGAGCCATCAGGGACCGGACCTTGAAGCTCATGGCCGCGTAAATATTCGTCACTCACTGTCCCAGAACGATCAGCAAATTTTACGCACCCTGATTGAACGTCACAGGCATTACACCAATTCGACGGTTGCCATGCATATCCTTGATCACTGGCAGGATTTTTTGCCCCGGTTTGTCAAGGTTATGCCCGTCGATTACCGCCGCGCACTCAAGGAGATGGAGACCGAGATGCGAAACAGCGAAGCCGAAGAGGAGAACATCCATGGGTAAGCCCACAGGATTCATCGAATATGCACGCGAAGGCCTGAGTTATACCCCGGTTTCGGACCGTATTGAACATTTCAATGAGTTTTTCAAATTACCAGCGGCAGCGGATATGCAAACGCAAGGCGGACGTTGTATGGATTGCGGTATTCCCTACTGCCATAACGGCTGCCCGATCAACAATATCATCCCGGACTGGAACGATCTGGTGTACAAGGGGTTGTGGCGGGAAGCCAGTAAGGTATTGCATTCCACCAACAATTTCTCTGAGTTCACGGGTCGCATCTGCCCTGCTCCGTGCGAAGAAGCCTGTACGGTCAATCTCATTGGCGATGCCGTCACAATCAAGAACATCGAACTCGCCATCGTTGAAAAAGCATGGGAGGAAGGCTGGATCAAGCCTGAAATCGCTGAACACAAAACAGGCAAGCGCGTTGCTATCGTCGGTTCCGGCCCTGCGGGACTGGCCTGCGCCCAGCAGTTGGCGCGGGCAGGCCACGATGTTGTCGTATTCGAGAAGAACGACCGTATCGGTGGTTTGATGCGCTATGGCATCCCGAACTTCAAGTTCGAGAAACATATTATCGATCGCAGACTCGCGCAAATGCGCGCCGAAGGCGTGGAGTTCAGGGAAAACATCCACATTGGTATTGATATTTCCACCAAAGTATTGCGGGATGAATTCGATGCCATTGCGTTAACGGGCGGATCCGAACAATCGCGTGATCTGCCCATTCCGGGGCGCGATCTTGACGGCGTCCACTTCGCCATGACATTTCTTCCACAGCAGACCCGGGTGGTGCTCGGCGATGACGTCCCAGCCGATGAGCGCATTATAGCCGATGGCAAGCATGTGATTGTTATCGGCGGCGGCGATACCGGTTCCGACTGTATCGGCACATCCAACCGTCAGGGCGCTGAGTCCGTGGTTCAACTCGAAATTATGCCGAAGCCACCTGAGTCGCCGAACAAACTGCTCACATGGCCTGACTGGCCAATGAAGCTGCGCACCTCCACCTCACAGGAAGAGGGCTGTGATCGTGACTTCTCCATTTTGACCAGACGATTTGCCGGAGATGACAACGGACACGTCACAGCCATCGAATGCGTGCGCGTGGAATGGGTGCAAGGCGATGATGGCCAGTGGAACATGTCCGAGATAGCCGGCAGCGAATTTGAATTGAAAGCCGATCTGGTGTTGCTGGCGATGGGGTTCGTGCACCCGGTCCACGAAGGGATGATTGATGAGCTGGGCGTGGACAAGGACGCACGTGGCAATGTGTCGGCCAGTACGGATGATTACCGCACCAGTATCGACAAAGTCTTCGCCGCCGGTGACATGCGCCGGGGCCAGTCACTGGTCGTATGGGCGATTCGCGAAGGCCGCCAATGCGCCCGTGCCATTGATACATGGTTAATGGGAAGATCAGATTTGCCAGCTTAACCCTGATAACTTCGCAAGAAGTCATCAAAGCGCCCATGGATGGGCGCGCCAAT
>CAYOUW010000110.1:0-5227 GCA_964407235.1 uncultured Zetaproteobacteria bacterium
ATTGGTGGAGCCAGGCGGGATCGAACCGCCGACCTCTACAATGCCATTGTAGCGCTCTCCCGGCTGAGCTATGGCCCCGATGATCTTCGAAAGTAACCCTGAATATCAAGGTCGCGGATTGAGCCACAGGCCGACATCATTGTCAATAATGCGCTCAATATGAGTGATTTTCATCTCTTTCGCCGCACCTTGTCCGCCGACTGCCTGACGCCGCCGGGCGTGTTTTCGCATCTGGTGCACCGTGGCGACTGTTTCCTGCTCGAATCGGCGGAAGGCGGGGAACACTGGGGCCGATTCAGTATTCTCGCCATCAGTCCCGCCTGCCGCGCCATTGCCGACCAGGGAAAAACCCTGCTGCATTATCGGGATGGCCGTGAGAGAATCTATGATGGCGATATCCTTGCATGGCTGCGCCAGCACGTGATCGCCCAACCCCGCGCAATCGCGGATGACCTGCCGTTTTCCGGCGGCGCTGTCGGTTATTTCGGGTATCAACTGGTTTCGCATCTGGAGAATATTCCGGATGATTTGCCCGATCCCGTGGGCGCGCCGGAATCGGCCTTTCTGCTGGTGGACCGGTTCATGGTGTTCGACAGCCTGCGCGGCACGCTAACCTGCTGCGCGCGTTTGCAAAAAGATGACGCCGACGAAGCGGCCACGGTGCTCGATCGAATGGAACAAAGCCTTTACGAAGGTGCGGAAGTCATGGCCATGAACCTGGATACGAAGGCCGCCGGTCATGTTGCTCCGGAAGCCCAAACCCCGAGGAGTGATTTCGAGGACGCCGTGGCCAAAGCGAAGGAATATATTCATGCGGGCGATATTTTTCAGGTGGTGTTGTCGCAACGCTTTTCCAAACGGCTGGCCTGTAGTCCGTTCAATATTTATCGCGCGGTCCGCTACATTAACCCGTCCCCCTACCTGTTCTACCTGCATATCGGCGAGACCATCATGGTCGGTTCATCGCCGGAAATCCTGGTCCGGCGCGAAGGCGGCAAGGCCGTGGTCCGTCCCATTGCCGGAACGCGGCCGAGAGGCGCCACGCCGGATGCGGACAAGGCGCTGGCGGCGGAACTGCTGGCCGATGCCAAGGAATGCGCCGAACACGTGATGCTGGTGGATTTGGGACGTAACGATCTGGGCCGGGTATGCAAGTACGGCTCGGTGCGGCAGACCGAATCCATGGCCATTGAACGTTATTCCCATGTCATGCATATCGCTTCCCAGATTGAGGGGGAGCTTAAGCCTGATGTGGATGCCATTGATCTTCTCGCCGCCACGTTTCCCGCCGGCACGGTTTCAGGCGCGCCCAAGGTGCGCGCCATGGAAATTATCCATGAACTCGAACCGGTAGCGCGCGGCCCTTACGCCGGATGCGTTGGTTATATCGGTTTCGGCGGCGAGCAAATGGATACGGCTATTACGCTTCGCACGGCGATCATTCATGGGGGAAACGTGCATATTCAAGCGGGCGCGGGCATTGTCGCCGATTCCGTCCCTGCCGACGAATACAGGGAATGCATGAATAAGGCCATGGCCATGTTTCGTGCGATCTCGCTGGCCGAAGCACAACCCCATGCCGAAACGGTTGCGGAAGAGAACGCACCATGATGCTGGTGATCGACAACTACGACTCCTTTACCTTCAATCTGGTCCAGTACCTCGGAGAGCTGGGGGAAGCGCCGGAAGTACACCGGAACGACAAAATTTCACTGGATGAAATCGATACCATGGCGCCGTCCGGTATTGTGATTTCACCGGGACCCCGCACGCCGCATGAGGCGGGCATTTCCGTGGATGTCGTCAAACGATTCTCCGGCCGCATTCCCATTCTTGGCGTTTGCCTTGGCCACCAGTCGATTGCGGTTGCTTTTGGCGGTCACGTCGTCCGCGCTCCCCGTCTGATGCATGGCAAGACCAGCGCCATCATCCATGACGGGGCGGGCGTTCTGGCGGGCATCCCCTCCCCGTTCACCGCCACCCGTTATCACTCGCTGATGGTCGAGGAGCCCCTGCCGGATGTGCTGGTGCGAACCGCATGGACGGAGGAAAACGAACTGATGGGATTGCAACATGTGGAACACCCGACCTTCGGCGTTCAATTTCATCCCGAATCGATTCTCACCGAACACGGCCATGATCTGCTGAAAAACTTTCTGGCGGTCAGCCTGTGAATATTTTTCAGCATGGGGCGCTGACATGAGCGAGATCGTCAATGCGCTGCGCCTGATTCAGGCCGACGGTCAACTCGACGCGGATCTCGCCGAATCCGTGTTCGGCGGGATCATGCGGGGAGAAGCCACGCCTGCGCAAATCGGGGCGCTCCTGATGGGGCTCTCCGTCCGGGGTGAGACACCCGCTATCGTGGCCGGCGCGGTACGCGCCATGCGCGCCGCGGCAACGCTTATTCATCCGCGAGCAACCGGCCTGCTCGACACCTGCGGCACGGGCGGCGACGGTGCTTCCACCTTCAATATCTCGACAACCGTGGCGCTGGTGGCGGCGGCGGCCGGTGCGCCGGTCGCCAAACACGGCAACCGCGCCGTTTCATCCGGATCAGGCAGCGCGGACGTACTGGAAGCGTTGGGTGTGCGGCCGGATATCGCTCCCGATGCGGTAGCAGACTGCATTGATGAGACCGGCATAGGATTCCTGTTTGCGCCTGCGCACCATCCGGCCATGAAATATGCGGCGGGACCGCGCCGCGAGCTTGGCATCCGTAGTCTCTTTAATCTGCTGGGACCGCTGACCAACCCCGCTCAGGCCGATTATCAGATACTGGGCGTGTATGCGAAAGACAGGCTCGCCCTGGTCGCGGGCGCCTTGCGGCAACTGGGCGCCAAACGTGCGCTGGTGGTTCATGGCCGCGATGGTTTAGACGAAATCACAACCACCGGTCTCACCGATGCGATATGGGTGGAGCCGGGGGTAGATCAGGATTCCCCATTGCGTGAATTTGAGATCGATCCGGAAGCTTTTGGCATGCCATACGCCAGCATGGCCGATCTGGCCGGAGGGGATGCCGAAACCAATGCCGCGATCATCCGCGGTATTCTTGGCGGAGAAAAAGGTCCCCGCCGGGACATCGTACTACTCAATACCGCCGCGGCGCTCTGGGTTGCGGGCAGGACGGACGGTATCGCCGCGGGATTGCGCGTAGCGGCGGAGGTCATTGATAACGGCAAGGCTGCCCGGACGCTTGCCAACCTCATCGCCTTCACCCAAAGAATCGTTAATCACTTATGAATTTCCCCTGCGTCCCCCGCGGGGAAAAATCATGAGTTCGATTCTTGAAGAGATTGCCGCATACAAACGCGAATGGGTCGGACTACGAAAATCCCGCATTTCCGAGGCCGACCTGCTGCAACGCGCGCGGGCATATACGCCGCGTGATTTCGCCGGAGCGCTGGAAACGCGCATCGCGACGGGCGAAAACGCCGTCATCGCCGAGATAAAGAAAGCCAGCCCGTCCCGAGGTGTCATCCGCGAGGATTTCGATCCGGTCGCCATCGCTCAATCCTATGAAAAAGGCGGTGCGGCCTGCCTGTCGGCGCTGACGGACGAAAAGTATTTTCAGGGATCGGATACGTATCTTCCGCGGATCCGCCGGGCGGTGGACCTTCCCGTTTTGCGCAAGGATTTCATGCTGGATCCGTATCAGGTTATCGAGGCGAGGGCGCTGGGCGCCGATGCGATCCTTGTTATTCTGGCCATGGTGGACGATACGCTGGCCGCGGAACTGTGCGCCGCCGCGCATGAACAAGGGCTTTCCGTGCTACCTGAAGTGCATAACCGGGAAGAACTGGATCGGGCTCGAAGACTGGACACGCAGCTCATGGGTATCAACAACCGCAATCTTCACAGCTTTCATACGAGCTTGCAAACCTCCATTGATTTACTGCCCCGTATCGCCGAAGGAACAACCGTGATCACCGAGTCCGGAATTCACGGGCCGAAAGATATACGCCGCATGAACGAGGCGGGCATCCATGGCTTTTTGATTGGAGAATCGCTGATGCGTCAGCCCGATCCGGGCGTCGCCCTTGCCTCGATCCTGGCCGGACGGCAGGCGGAGTGAGCTAATTGTAACATTACGGATGATGACTTCGCAAGAAGTCATCACGGCTTTCCCTTTGGCGGGGATGCGCCTGAACCGCCGCCGGGTGCCCGATCGACAATCCGTTCTTCCACGGCCGAAAACAGTTCGTTGGCAACCTTGCGTCTGACGGGCTTGTTGACCCAGTGCCGATTGATAAACTGCTGTCCCAGAGTACGGATTTGCAGTTGGGATCCATGATCCCCGGTACGAAACACGCGGATAACAAACCGGTGCCGCGTATGCGTCCCCCCCCCAAACATATTCATGACAACGCCGGCGTAGGAGTTCGCGCTGTTGGCGTTCGGACGAATCCAGTCCGTGGTAATCGTACCGCTGGGCGAATCCACGCTGGCCACCGGCATGTTCAGCGAGGTCATGGCATCCACGACGGCTGAAAATATCCGCGCCGCGGTCTGATCGTACACGCGCGAATCCAGGGAGACGGCCTTGCCGGCAATCGCTTTCTTTTCTTCTGCGGTCACCCCGCCGTCACCCCTTGCCGCTTTGGTCGCCACCCTTTCGGGCATGGGAACCTCAATCTCCTTACGCAATTCCGGCGGCACGGCCAGTGGCGTGCGACCTTTGGCTGCCGGATGCTGCTTTTCACTACGGGCATAAGCAGGCTGGCCGCTCGTGACCGGATAAAGCATGTCGCTAAAACCCGGCAACCCGATGCATGCATTCAGAGCGCCCGCAGACAGCAACATCACCAGGATCAGGGAGCTTCGTTTCATGGATGGCATTCCAGCGCCTGCACCCTCAAAGGTCAATCCCCTTTTATCATAAAATTTTACAAGAGGCTCAATAAAAAAGGGAGGCCGTGAGGCCTCCCTTTACGATGTGCAACCCACGTGCAATCACACATTTCGAGCATGAATACTACATCAGCGCCCGGAATCCGATCATCGTTTCCCGGTTACTGAAGGAGGTTCTACCTGTCGAGAGGCGATTACTCGGGTCATTAAACTTGTTGTTATTAAACGTGATGTTCAGATTGATATTCTGGTACAGCACGTACGTCGCAGCCAGGTGGAAGATCTTCTTGGTGAGATCACCCTGTCCGGCTGAGGAGAGCTTCTGGTAGCCAAAACCGGCGCCAATGAGGATGCGGTTGACCGGCTCAAGGTT
>CAYOUW010000110.1:5327-6440 GCA_964407235.1 uncultured Zetaproteobacteria bacterium
TGCCTGCGGTGCCGGTCACGAGGCCGAAGCCAACGACCGTATCCCAGCCGCCGATGGTCAACATTTCATCGGCGCGAATCAGCTTGCCGAGGCTCAGACCAACGTTGGTGACGCCGCCGGTGGCTGCGGCGGGAGCGATCAGAGCAACCTGGATGAAGCCGTCCTGATTACCGACCCAGGTGCCGATGGCCGTGGTTGGGTTGCTATAACCGGATGCATCGATGGCGTCGATATCGCCGCCGCCCAGTACGTCGGCATGCTGACCGTAGACATTGGACAGCGCCAGAAGTCCACCACCGCCGAAGGGTGTGGAAGCAGCGGAAACGCCAATCTTGACGCTACCGACATCGAAGGAGTTCAGGAACTGCCACGCGCGTACGCCACTACCGCCGTTGCCGCCCTTGCCGCCCATGAAACCGGCGAATGCACCGGTATTGCTGCCCAGACGACCGGCGACCATCAGAACGGTCTTCTTCGGTATCTGGAACGTGCCTTTGGACTGCTGACCCGAGGCGCTGGTGTTGTTGTAGTTGGCCGCGATGTTAAACGTGGCGTTCAGTACGACCGGGATGGACAGGTTATCGTCCTCGATCAGAGCCTGATCGCCCACATCGGTGAAGGAACCCATCTTGAAAGCGCGGCCGAAGGGCTTGAGGGACGGGAAGGTCTGGAAGTGACAGCTCAGACAGGCCGCTCCCGTCTGGCGTGCAAACGCCGGAATCGCTTTAGCCGTGGTCGGGGCCAGCATTATGCCGGAAACCGCAACGAGGGCGAAAGCAGCTGCAGAAAAAATCATTTTTTTCATGGTTGTTATATCCTCTCAGTTTTATTTGGCTCATGGAGCCTTGTTTTTGAATCTCTCGCCAATAAAGGCGGACTCCGTGGAGCCTTGTTAAAAGTGTCTCCCCTCTCTTCCCGTTTTCCCTTCGACCTGCCTGTTACCCTTGATATCTGTTGTTCAATACACCTTTCGTTCAATACATCTTTCGTTCGATACATGCCGGGCCAGGCAGAGAATTTACGAGTCCTGTCGGGAGGACGACCGAAATATGTGTGACGTCGGTCACGGGGTCAATCATATTACGGGTTATGTGTGTCATTTTGACACAGATA
>CAYOUW010000111.1:0-6297 GCA_964407235.1 uncultured Zetaproteobacteria bacterium
AGGTTAATCAGGGCAGGGCTGCTTCGCGGAAGATCATATCAATATCTCCATTCCAGCCACGTGCATAGGCATCCAGCCACTGTTCAGCCTGCGTGCGACGATGGGTTACAGCGTCTATCAAGGGCGCCAGATGGATGGTTTCATTTTTACCATCGGGGTTCAGGCAGTTGAGCCGTTCCAGGCCTGATTGGGCAATATCCAGCATTGTTTCAGCCAGTTGCAGGAGCGTCGCGTCGCGGAACGGGGTTTTCAGAGCTGTTTTCGGGGCGCTGTTGCGCATGGATACAACCTCTTCGTGCGTCCAGTCCGCCACCATGTCCCAGGCCCGCCGGATCGATGTTTCGTCATATAATAAACCCTTCCATAAAGCGGGCAGAGCGCAGATCCATGGTTGACCGCCCGCGTCCGCCCCGCGCATTTCCAAAAAGCCTTTTAATCTGACTTCAGGATACACCGTGGTCGCGTGTAATTCCCAGTCGTCCATGGTCGGCAACTGTCCGGGCAAAGCAGCAAGCTTGCCTTGCAGGAAGTCGCGAAAGCTCTGGCCCGCGCAGTCAAGATAACGGCCATCACGAATGACAAAATACATCGGCGCATCCAGCAGCCATTCCATATAATGCGCAAAGCCGAAGTTGTCGTCAAAAATCATTGCGGGAATACCGGCACGGGCGGAGTCAGTATCCAGCCAGCAGCGTGCGCGATAGGAGAGGAAGCCGGAAGGTTGGCCCTCCACAAAGGGGCTGGCTGCAAACAGGGCGGTAACAACCGGTTGCAGGCTATAGCCGATACGCATTTTTCGAACCATGTCCGCTTCCGATTCAAAATCAAGATTCACCTGAACCGTGGCGGTTCTGAGCATCATATCCAGACCGTGCGCACCAACCTTTGGCATATAGCGGCGCATCACGTCATAGCGGCCCTTGGGCATCCACGGGATATCCTCACGCTTCCATTTGGGTTGAAACCCCAAACCAAGGAAACCGATACGTAAATCATCTCGCACCTGCGCCAGCAGACGAAGATGGTCGCATACTTCCTGGCACGTTTCATGCACACTGACCAGCGGTGCGCCGGAAAGCTCCAGTTGTCCGCCGGGCTCCAGCGTAATGCTGGCCATGCCACGCTTGAGGGCGATGGGTTTGCCTGCCTCGCATTCAAGATTCCAGCCTTCCGAAGCCAGCATTTCCAGCGTGCGCCGGATACTGCGCGCACCTTCATAAGGGACGGGTTTCAGGGTGTCGAGACAGAAGCCGATTTTCTCGTGTTCCGTCCCAATACGCCAATCCTCCCGTGGCTTGCAGCCGGAGGCGAATGCATCAAGAAGCTGGTTTTTGGAGATCAAGACCTGTGTGGAATCTGACGCTGCTATCATCTGCCAATGATAGAGGGTTTTGTCATGGATGCACGCTCTATAAGCGATTTGCATACCTTAAAAAAGGGTAACGCCCCCTTTTATCCGTAAAAATAAGAATTTTTCTGATACCGGAGCGAGACAAGTTTTCCTATACTGCGGCTGTCAGGTGTGGATTGGATACAAGAGCCTTTAAAAGCCTCATGTTAATGGATGCATCGCCTGACTGTTTAGTGTTTAGTATGGAAATAACTCTGGAGGATTTACCATGAATACCGAAGACAAACATATGAAAGAAGCCTTGATTGGCGGCGCCGGAGCGGAAGCCATTGCCGGCATTGGAGCCGTGGCCCTTAGCGTCATCGGGCTCGCGCACGTCTATCCCAATCTGTTGCTCGCGGTCAGCGGCATCGCCGTAGGTGTCGGGTTATTGCTGAAAGGCAGCGCCCTCGCGGCGGAACACCGCAAACTACTGGCGCTCATTGCTCCGAACAAGCTGCTGCACGTGACTGTCGACATGGGCATGAGCGTGGAGGTTATCGGCGGACTGGCCGCCATCGTGCTTGGCATTCTCTCGGTACTGGCGCTAGACGCCAGCGTCCTCATGCCTGCCGCCGCGATCGTCGTCGGCACCGCCTTGCTGCTTGCCAGTGGCACCACCGCGCGCATGAATGCGCTGCGTCTGGCGACTCAGGACGTGGAAGGCACGGCGATGCATCTCGCCCGTGAACTGGTCAATGGCTCAGCCATGACTGAAGTGCTCGTGGGCATGGGTGCTATCGTGCTTGGCATTCTGTCGCTAATTGGCGCCGCACCCACCGTGCTGGCGTTGATCGCCTTTCTTTCCATCGGCGGTTCGCTGGCTCTCAGCGGCTCCGCGATTGGCGGACGGCTGTTTGGCGCCATCAAGGCGTAGCAGAAAGGGCTGATCAATTGCCCGCACCGCCATGGCAAGGCGCATCGTGCGTAATGTGCCTCCGCATGCAGGGCTGGTCTGTTCGGGATCAGCGGCAAGGCCTGCGTGTGGAGGCGCACGAGGTGTTCGCCGTAATATAATTTTAAACATAGCGGAAAGAATTGAATGATTTCCCCAAGAAAATCTGCGATATTACCCGATTTGTGCGTAATCTGTTCGGATCTTTTGTTTTAAGTGTACACAAAAGCATGAATCAATTTTACAATTGGCTCAATGGAAGAATATTTTTTAGGAAAGAAGGGGCCAAAATATGCTGGAGACGACAGAACCGGAAAACGATGGGCCGCATCGCCCCGATCCGTATGTTAAAGCGGTTGCCGCCGCAAGGGCTATTCTCAAGTTGGTACTGGAAGGTTACCATAGTCCGGTCGCTGTATGCCTGTGGAATGGTGAAACGGTCATCGGCAATACGGCCAGTCCCTGCCGTGTTATTTTCAGACATCCCGAGCCTCTGCGCCACCTGGTGCTACAGCGGGATCCGGTGCTGCGTCTGGCCGAGGCGTATATGGCCGGCGAAGTGGACATTGAAGGCGATGTGGAGGCTCTGTTCACTCTGGTGGAATACCTGCAGGAACATATGCCATCGCGGTCAGCACGGTTGCGGGCCGGATGGCAGGCGCTGCACCTGCTGACTGGCAAAACCGCCCGCTTCCATCGCGCCGGACGATCGGAGCGGCACAATTCGCGGGCCAGCATCGCCCGTCATTACGATGTTTCCAACACATTCTTCCACCTGTGGCTGGACCCTGAAATGGTCTATTCCTGCGCCTACTTCCGGGATGCCGATCAATCGATCACCGGCGCCCAGCGTGACAAGCTGGATTATATCTGCCGCAAGCTTCGGCTGGCGCCGGGGCAGACCTTGCTTGATATCGGTTGCGGCTGGGGCGCCCTGGTGTGCTGGGCCGCACGGCATTACGGCGTCAGGGCTCACGGAATCACTCTTAGCGAACAGCAATATGACTATGCCATTAAAAGAATACGCAGCGAGAGTCTGGACCAACAGGTTACGATTGAGTTGCAGGATTATCGCAAACTGCCCGAGAACGCCCAATACGATCGCGTGGTCAGCGTCGGCATGTTCGAGCATGTCGGCATCGCCAACTTCCCGATCTATTTCGGGACGGTAAAGCGGGTGCTGAAACCGGGAGGACTGTTTCTGAACCACGGCATCACCAACGATACCGGCTGGGAGAACACCATCATCACCCGTTTCATCAACGATTACGTGTTTCCGGACGGAGAGCTGGCGCGCATCTGCGAGGTCATCACCGCCATGGAAACGGCAGGATTCGAAATCCTCGACGTGGAAGGCCTGCGCCGCCACTACGCCCTGACCCTGCGCCGCTGGATGCAGGCACTGGAGAAACACAGGGAAGATGCGGTGAAGGTGGTGGATGAAGCAACGTACCGTTTATGGCGTCTGTATATGGCCGGCTCCGCCTACTTCTTCGAGCAGGGAAGCTCCGGCGTGTTCCAGGTGCTGACCGGGCACGCACGGCAACCTTTGGCGACGCCACTCCGCCGTAACGACCTCTACGCACCCTAAGGAGAGTTCTGCCATGATCGAATCTGTCACAGAGGGCAGTCCGGCAACCGGGCTCACATCGACGGAAGCGGCCAAACGGCTGCAACAATACGGTCCCAATGCCCTGGAAGAGAAGAAGGTCTCCCCGCTGTTGAAGCTGCTGGGCTACTTCTGGGGTCCCATTCCGTGGATGATTGAAGTCGCCGCCATTCTGTCGGCGGCCATCGGTCACTGGATCGATCTCATCATCATCATGGTGCTGCTGATCTTCAATGCAATCATTGGCTTCTGGGAGGAACACAAAGCCGCCAGCGCGCTGGACGCACTCAAAAACCAGCTCGCGCTCAAGGCGCGCGTGTTGCGCGATGATCAGTGGGGGGAAGTGGATGCCGCCGAACTGGTCGTTGACGATGTGGTACGTCTGCGCCTGGGTGACATCATTCCCGCCGATGTCAAACTCATCGAGGGGGAATATCTTGCCATCGACCAGTCCGCACTGACGGGTGAATCCCTGCCGGTGAACAAGAAAGTCGGTGATACCGCCTATTCGGGTTCCGTGGCCAGGCAGGGCGAGATGGTAGCGGTCATTACCGCTATCGGTGGTGACACCTTTTTTGGTCGTACCGCCAAACTGGTTCAGGACGCGGGCGCCGTGTCGCACTTCCAGAAGGCGGTCTTGCGAATCGGTGATTTTCTGATTTTCATCGCCGTAGGCCTGGCGGCTATTCTTATCATCGTCGAGCTGTTTCGTGGCGACTCGCTGCTCAAACTGGTGCAGTTCGTACTCATCCTGGTCATTGCCTCGATTCCCGTGGCCATGCCCGCCGTCCTCTCCATCACCATGGCGCTGGGCGCGCTGGCGCTGTCAAAAATGAAGGCCATCGTTTCCAGGCTACAGTCCATTGAGGAAATGGCGGGAATTAATATCCTGTGTTCCGACAAGACCGGCACGCTGACCCAGAACAAGTTGACCCTGGGCGAACCTGTGGTTTTTGACACAACTGATGCGCAGGCGCTGATTCTGGCCGGCACGCTGGCATCCAGAGCCGAGAACAAAGATGCTATCGACCTGGCCGTCATCGGCGGGCTGAAAGACAACGCCATCCTTAAACGCTACACACAAACGAAGTTCGTGCCCTTTGACCCGGTAGGCAAGCGCACGGAAGGTCAGATCACGGACCGGGACGGCAATACCTTCAAGGTCACCAAGGGTGCGCCGCAGGTAGTCATGGCGCTGGCCGGACTGGCTGGCGATGAGGCGACCCGCGCCAATGAACTGATCAACAACCTCGCCGCCAAGGGTTATCGCACACTCGGTGTCGCACGATCTGACGATGGCAAGACCTGGACCTTTCTCGGCATACTGCCACTGTTTGACCCACCGCGCGAAGATTCCGCACAGACTATCAGGGAAGCCGGCGAGTACGGCATCAAGATGAAGATGGTCACCGGCGACAACGTGGCGATTGCACGCGAAATTTCCGGCCAACTCGGCATGGGCAAGAATATTCAGCCCGCCACCGAACTGTTTAAGGGCGATAGCGCCGAAGCGCCCCCCGATGCCGCCGAACGCATCGAGAGAGCCGATGGTTTCGCCGAGGTGTTCCCGCAACATAAATACGGCATTGTCAAAGTTCTGCAGGATCGCGGGCATCTGGTCGGCATGACCGGCGATGGCGTCAACGATGCGCCAGCGCTCAAGCAGGCCGACGTCGGCATTGCCGTGAGCGGCGCCACCGATGCCGCACGCGCCGCCGCCGATCTCATCCTCACCGCACCGGGGTTATCGGTTATCACCCGCGCAGTCGAAGAAGCCCGACGTATTTTCGAGCGCATGACCAGTTACACAATCTATCGGATTGCCATGACCGTCGATATCATGGTATTCGTCGTACTCGCCATGTTGACCTTCAACTTCTACCCGCTCACCGCGGTAATGATTATTATCCTGGCTCTGCTTGATGATATCCCAATCATGACCATCGCATACGACAACACGTATCTGAGCCCCAAACCGGTACGCTGGGATATGCACCGGGTACTCAGTCTGTCCACCATTCTCGGCCTGATGTCCGTGGTACAGACCTTCGGCCTGATGTACATCGGCAAGGCCGTGCTGAATATGGATACGCCACATCTGCAAACCATGATTTTTCTACAACTCGTGGTCGGCGGGCATCTTATGTTGTTTGTCACACGTAACCGAAAAGGCTTCTGGAGATCGCCCTACCCCGCGTGGCCGCTATTATTCGCCATCATTGCGACACAGGCATTCGCCGTATTGATGACGGGCTTCGGCTGGCTGATGCCGCAACTTCCATGGATCAACATCGGCTGGGTCTGGGTCTATAACCTGGTATGGATGGTCGTGCTTGATTTTACCAAACTTGGCAGCAACCGGCTCATGGACCATCGCGTGGCATTCAAACAGCATTACCTGCA
>CAYOUW010000112.1:0-6255 GCA_964407235.1 uncultured Zetaproteobacteria bacterium
GTTCTTTTAATACCTCAGGTTTTCCTATGCCTGAAAAAGGGCTGCGCATTGTATCATCAATTAGTTTATTGATTCGTTTTAGAGTTTTTCTATCTTGACCTTGCCAATACACATAATCCGACCATGCAGCATCCGTCCATGCCAAGGGCTTCATTCCTGCAATAACCCATGCTCCTGAACCTTACCTTGTCTGAACTGCTCAATAGATTTATCCAAATGTTCAACATTTGCAGGTGATTTTAACAAATAAACCGTTTCCATCAGGCTATTATAATAATCCAGGGACATGACCACTGCATCCTCAGTATCCCGCCGTGTAATGATGGTACAGTCAGCATCGTCAATAACTCGATTCAATACGGACTTAAGGCTATTTCGTGCCTCGGTAAATGATACGATATTCATTTTTCAACCTCACATGTACAGTTAATAAGACAAGTATAGCATCAAGGCTATATCGTGCAACTTAATGTACATCTTTTGTAACTACTCAGCACCCCCGGGGCAGTCCCGGGGCAGTCCTAGCCAGGGGATCTCCTCCGATCCAGATGCAGATCGGGGCGTCTGTAGTCGAGCACATAGCCCCGCTGCATTCCGGGTAACCGTTGCAGAAACTCCGGCAAAAGATCATCCAGCGACCGTGGCGCCCGTCCGAAGTGGCGCTCATAGGCGTTGATCGCGCCCAGAACGCGGGCCGCCTTCTCGAATTCGGCAATGTCCGCATCGTACATTTTTTTCGTGGGCGCATTCGTCTCCGCCATCTTCATCGCTCGTAACCATGCCAATCCCCCCAGGATATCTCCGCCCCGTGCTGAGAGAATGGCCGACAAATGCCCAAGCCATGCGGGTGCGCCATCGCTTTCCGATGCCTGTCGCAACCAGCCTGCCGCCTTGACGGGATGGTTCAGGTAGCGGAATTCATTGAAGCCGATAAAGAACGGAATAAACCATTCGTCCGGATGCGCCCGAGCTCCGGTTTCCAGTATCCGGTTGGCGCGTCTTGCATTCCCGGCATTGATCCGGGGCAGGCTGGATTCGCTCAGGTAATAGGTATCCAGCAATTTCGGATGCAGTTGCGAAATGATCCGAAAATACTCCGCCAGCGTATCCGCACAGGTTTGCGGGGGCGCACCCGCCGTGCGCCCGCCGAGGAATACCACCGCCTTGATATACAGCATTTCGGCGTCGAGCTGACGGAGGTAGCCCAGCGTGCGCTGTAGCGCGAGCGGGAACGCAGGCGTCAACGCCACGCGGCCGCTTCCCTGTGCCGCTTCCTGCATCGAGAACAGCACCCCGTAAACACCCAGCAATACGGCAATTCCTGTCCATGCAAGGACTCCTCGTGCGGGGATTCGCGCACCCGTCCCTGTGTTCACTGAAGATCCCTTCTTTCGTACAGTCGGCAAGCAAAGGCGACGGCCAGCGCGATATACAGAGCCGCGACTGCAAAATGAATGAGGATCGTATTTATTTCCGTGATCCGCGTCATGCTTACGACATAATCCTTGAAATCCAGGCGTCCGAAATCCGGAAAAAAGGCGGTTAACGCCTGCAACAGGTGGTTAAGCGCGCCGACGTCCCGTCCATGGGCCAATTGCTGCATGACGGAGGCGCGCACCACCGGCAAGCCGGAGCAGATGCCGTAATAGGCCGCCGTTAGCAGCAGAACGGGAAAGCCGCCGCGCACCATGCCGGAAAACAGCATAATAGCCGCCAGCATCACGCCCTGCATCATGACCATGCCCACCCACGCAAGCAGAAAATACGAAGTGGAAAATGCCGGGAAATAAATCATTTCCAGGCCATGCTTAATCCACAGCAACGTGCCGTAAGCCATGATGCCGAGCAACACATTCAGGCAGACAAGCAGCGCCATCAACCCGGTAAAGACGCCGAGTACATATTCGGAACGTGAAATCGGGCGGGATAACAACGCATAGATCGCGCCGTGCTCCTCATCCCACGCAATGACCTGCACCGCATGGAAAAACAAAAACAGCAATCCCGTCATCCACATCACGGAAAACAGGAAATCGCTGCTTGCCCGACCGACGTCGTGACCGAAGAAATCCATGAACAACATGCCGGAGGCTTCGGCAGCCAAAGCCAATAAAATCAAACCGGTGAGCGCATGGCGGCGCAGACCGTCCAGAAAGATGATGCGGGCGAGGGAAATGATTCGATGCACGGAAAGCATGGGGATCGGGGCTTTCATGGCGTATCACCCGTCTCACGCTTCCCTGTTTTTTCGTTGATCAGCTTGAGAAAGGCAGCCTCAACGCCCTCTCTTTCGGCACCGCGCAATTCTTCCAGCGTTCCGAAAAACAACACCCGTCCCTGATGCAGCACCAGCACCCTGTCTACCAGCCGTTCCACGTCATCCAGCAGGTGCGAACAGAACAGCACGCTCTTGCCCTCGGCCTTCAATTCCTGAATCAGGCCGACGATTTCCGCCCGTCCGACGGGATCCAGCCCGCTCATCGGCTCATCGAGAATGAACAGTTCGGGATCGTGGATAAGCGCCATGGCAAAGCCGGCGCGCTGCTGCATCCCTTTGGAAAACCCGCGCAACAAACGGTGGCGCGCCTCCCACAAATCCAGCCGCTCAAGCCAGTGTTCGGCCGCCGCATGGATTTCACGGGCGCGCATATCGCATGTTTCACCGGCGAAGCGCAGCATATCCATACATGTCAGATTCCGGGGGAAACTTGGCACTTCTGGCAGATAACCGATGCGCCGGCGCACGGCGGGGATATCGGGCGATTCGCCCAGCAGGCGGATGCACCCCTGATCGGGACGAATGAAATCCAGCAGCAGACGGATACTGGTGGATTTACCAGCGCCGTTCGGACCGATGAGCCCGAGGGTTTCCCCTTCATGCAGGGCGAAGGACACATCGGCAAGCGCCACATGCGCTTGTGCGCCCAACTGCTTCGGATAGGTCTTGCCCACATGTTCAAATTCGATCATTCATCTTCTCCACGGATGGATCCTGCCTCATGAAAAAAGGGGGAGGCGTTAAGCCTCCCCCGCCATTCCAGTCCAGCCAGGCGATGTGGCTGAATTGGGTGTTACAGCACCTGCCAGTTGTCTATCGGCTTGCCGCCGGCTACAGGCGTCACTGCAAACTCATTCGTACCCGCAGCTACTGTCGGGATCGTCTGACCCTGTACCGGCGCCGCAGCAGTTCCCTTGCCAACCCAAGCCGGGTTTGCCGCCCAGTAAATAGACGTCGAGTCTGAATCGGTGGCATAGGCTCGATCTCCCTGTACGTGATTGGTGGAGATGATATAGGATGCATTGTTACTATCAACGATAGCACTGATCTGATCGTTCCTACTGACCGAGATGGCTGTGAATTGGCCATCGGTAGCTAGCACGGCAACACTGTTGACTGTGCCGCTTATCAGCACTGTAGCGCCATTAATAATGGGCTTGCTAGTCGATACACCTGTTGATTTAACTGTAGTTGCCGTTTGACCATACAGTTGATAATCGGCGAACAACGCTTCTTCGGCCAGTTTGGCGTTATGCAGATCAGACTCCGCGGCTGCATTGAAGGCGCGCATGCGATAGGCGGAAAATTGCGGAATCGCAATCGCGGCCAGAATGCCGATGATGGCCACCACGATCATCAGTTCGATGAGCGTAAAACCTTCCTCGGCCTTTTTTTTGTGAATCGGGTTTATCATGATGTTCAATCTCCTCAAGGATAATTTACCTCTCCCTTTCCGTGATTGAGAGAAGCGCAGACAAGATAACGCAAGCCCCATGCCAACGGCAGTGACAGGTATTACACCATATTCATAGCGGGACTGACAAATTTTGTCAGTATTGACTTACAAAAATGGTAACGACTCAGCACTCCTGAGCCTCTTGCAAAACTCCGGGTGGATGCCGTGGCGATCCCGGTTCAAAATGGTTTGACGACGACCAGAATGACCACGGCAACCAGAATCAGCGTCGGAATTTCATTGTATTTGCGGTAAAAGGCGTCCGGACGGGCATTGGCGCCTGCCGCGAGGGTTTTGACAACCATGCCGTTATGAAGATGAAAGGCGAACAGCATGGCAACAAGCGCCATCTTCAACCAGAACCATATTTCACCGGACAGGTCATCCCATTGTATCCAGGCCAGCACAATGCCCAGCGCAATCGTGACCACCATGGCCGGCCACATGATGATGCGATACAGCTTGCGCTCCATGACGCATAACTGCCGATGCACCGGGCCATCCCCGTGCCCGGCGTGATAAACGAACAGGCGCGGCAGATAAAAGAGGCCGGCAAACCATGAAACCATGGCAATAATATGAAACGACTTGATCCAGAGCATGCGGCAATAATAACCCACGTGATCCACAAGAGCCAATTGCAAAATTCCGGGTGGATGAACGGCGATCCCGCTCTGGAGTCATCCTTTGGGCCGCGCTGTCGAACGGGCGTCCCGGATCCATCGTTGCGACGATTTACGAATGATGCAGGTTAATGAATTTTGGTTAGAGTACACGCATGCGACGCATTGATCAGATTGAACCCTTCCGCGTGATGCAATTGCTGGAGCGCGCCAGGGTACTGGAAGGGCAGGGTAAGAAAATTATTCACATGGAAATTGGCGAGCCGGATTTTCCTACGCCGCCTCCGGTGATTGAAGCCGCTAAAAAACGCCTTGATACGGGAGAGAATTTCTATACGCCCTCCACGGGCGCTCCCGAACTGCAGCAGGCATTGAGCCGCTGGTATATCAATGAATATGGCGTACAGACAGCCCCTGAGCGCATCCTGATTACGCCCGGCGCTTCCGGCGCTTTTAACCTGATTTATGCCGTGCTGCTGGAGGCCGGAGAATCCGTATTATTGTCCGATCCCGGTTACCCCTGCCAGCGTAATTTTATTCGGCTGGCAGGCGGCGAACCCGTGAGCGTCCCGGTTGGGCCTGAAACGCGCTACCACCTGTCCGCCGAAACCGTTGAACGCGAATGGCGTAGCGGAACGCGCGCGGCCGTCGTGATTAACCCCGCGAATCCCACCGGTACATTGATTGAAGAAACAGAGCTGGCGGCCATTGCCGCGGCCTGCCGGAAAAAAAACGGCTATCTGATCAGTGATGAGATTTATCACGGCCTGACGTATGGCGTGAAAGCCGCATGCGCCTTGCAGTTCGATGACCGGTCCATCGTCGTCAACAGCTTTTCCAAACGCTGGGCCATGACCGGCTGGCGTATCGGTTGGATTATCGTCCCTGAGAACCTGATCGATCCGGCCCGGCGGGTAATGCAGAATATCTTCATTGCCGCACCGACCTTGTCACAGTTCGCCGCCATCGCCGCGCTGGACGCGCAGGGTGAGGTCGACGCGATGCGCAGCGCCTACGATGAGCGTCGCCAATACCTGCTTGCGGAACTGCCCGGACTCGGTTTCGATATCGTGGTGGAACCGCGGGGTGCATTCTACATCTATGCCAATGTGGAACGGTTGACGGATGATTCCCGCGCTTTCTGCCGGAACTTGCTGGAAGACGCAGGCGTCGCCATCACACCAGGCGAGGATTTCGGTTCATGGCAGGCGGGACGGCATGTCCGGTTTTCCTATGCCACCAGCCTGGAGAATCTGCGTGAAGGCGTGCAGCGTCTCAACGATTATCTCAAGTAATGGAAGCATGGCTGACATACGCCATCTGGCAGATCATTCTTTATTCCCTGCCTGTCATGATATCGGTAACGATGGCTGGCTGGGCTGAATGCAGCCTGACAAAATCAGAGCCCCCCGCCAATCCATTCCATGCCTTGAGCGCATACTCGGCGTGGGCCCTGCCCATGATCGCTATCGCCGTGCATCAACCCGTCATTCTTTCCCTTGGCAGACCCGCGCACCCCACGCTGAAGGCGACCCTGGCACGTTTCTGCGCACACCTGTTGTTAATGATACTTGGCTTTGTTCTCTATGCATGGTCGCTGGCCCACCGGCCACCGGCCGGACTTCCGCCGCTGCATCAATGGTGGGCCAAGGTGCTAATGTACTTCAACCTGTGCGTTGTGATGGTTCACCTGCTGCCCCTGCCCGAATTACTCATGGGGAAAATCGTGCAGCGGTACATCCGTTTGCCTGCCATCCCGCAGATAACCGTCATCACGCTTGTCGTTCTGAGTATCACGCCGCTACTCAACTGGCTGATCGGCCAGCCCCTGATCTATCCGGTCTATGAGGCGCTGGCAAAACAGGCCTCATTGCTCGGGCGTTGAATCCCGATGAATA
>CAYOUW010000113.1:0-6218 GCA_964407235.1 uncultured Zetaproteobacteria bacterium
ATTTTATGAAAATAAATTGTGCGGTTATACTTTTCGGCTAGGCTCTAGCCATACGCATATTATGTTGCCATGTGCGTGACTCGAAAAATCCGGCACGGTGCGCGGCATCCTGCACACCATCTGAAAAGGCGATCAGTTTTTTATCATCATTATAAGAGGATGCAAAACCACGATGAATGGCGACGCTGGAGAGACTGGCGGCGCGCGAACCAAACACCATCATCGAATTCTGGGAACTGCATACCGGGCAATGGTGATCACTGACCAATCCACGGCTGGTCTGCCGTGTCATCACAGGCTCAAATACATGCTGCAACTCCGATTCTCCACAGGCAAGGCAGATCTTCCCATCCGAGCTTTTCTCCAAATGCCCGCAATGAGCACACAGATACCGTTCGGCCCCTTTCCAGTCAGGTGCATCTTCATCGCGCATCAATGGTAATAGCATGATGGACTCAGGATCATTGGCAAAATAGGCCTGATAAATGGAACGCAAATCAGTCTGAATACCGTGTTCTCCGACAACTTTTTTTGCCAGCCAGGCGGTAGCGTGGCAGTGGGTGCATTGCACAAGGGGTAAATACAGGTTTCCTTCTGATTTTTTGAGATCATCGGCAAAACTTAATGTCACAGGCAACGTCCTCCCTGCATCATCAACACCTTGCCTGAGCGAGGTAACCATACGCCTGAGCTCTCGCACCCATAGTTGCATACGCAAATTCACCAGCGCTTGTTTATGCTCATCTCTGGCTATCGAGATCAAGGCACACAGGCTGTTGATTAACAACAATACCGAACCATGTGTTGATGTCGGCAGTGATCGTTTCAGCTCCCGGCAGAGTTCATTCATCGACTTCGGCGTATGCGTCAAGCTCCGAAGCAGATTATAAAATAGCTGGTGCTGTTTTAACTGCCCTCCGAGCGCCATCCTCCATGCCATATCATCAAGCGCTGCCTCACCCTCACCTGGAAAGAGCAGGGAATACTGCGCTGCCAGGTATGCATGCATCGTCCCATATTGATCAGGATCGAGCGCCATCGCCATGTTATGGCTTGGCATGAGTACATATTTAATCGGCGCGCCTGCCAGAAACGCATCAATAGATTGGCAGCTCTCTGCAATAATGCTATTGCTATCGAAATCAGACTGGAATATTTGCTCTGCATAATGTCGCAACGCAGCCTGCTCATCGCCACTACCCAGCGTAGCCGACGTACCGACACAGATGAGATGCGCTTCGGGGGTATTCAGGCGCGCCTTAAGCCGTCGAATCAGGCAGGCCAGATCAGTTCCCTGCGCTCCATCAAAGGTATGCAGTTCATCCACCACCAGGTAGCGCAAGGTATCTGGCTGGTTATATTGCCACAGTTTCTGATCCCGTGGACGCAGCAGTAAAAAATCCAGCATCTTGTAATTGGTCAATAAAATATCAGGCGGATTATTACGCAGCGCATTCTTATCGGTGATGACCATCCCCGGCCCCATCAACCGGGACGGATTCTCCTCCCCCTCGCCAACAAAAAGACCAACCCTCAGTTTTCCCCGCATATTGGATGAATGATGAATCAGTTGCGCGAATCGCTTGGCCTGATCGGTTGCCAGTGCATTCATCGGGTAGATCACGATGGCCTTGATGCCTCTGCTTTGACCGGCACGGTGCTGTTGCAAACAGTGATCGAGAATTGGATACAGAAAACATTCTGTTTTACCGGAACCTGTTCCGGTTGCAATCAGCGTGGAACTGGCATTGTTTGAAGAGCGCAACCGATTCCAGGCCTCCTCCTGGTGGTGATAAGGAGGGAACTCTGTGTCAAAGCCTGAAAAGAAATCCTGATGGTTCGAGCTCCCCTGTTGAAACGGTAACGCCACAGAGAGATATGGTCCCTTCATCAGATTGCCCGGCTGCTCCACAAAACGATGAAACATACCCGCAAAGAAAGGGGTGTCCGTTTCAAAGCCTGTCGTAATGAAAGACTTGAGTCCTTTGGTGATCTCTTCAGAGAGAAGGCTTGGAAGCATTAACTCAAACCAAGCATTACCTTAATTCTTCTTTCCACATCACCCATTTCTGTATCTGAAAGTATCGCAAGGGGGCCCTCTCCGAAGCGTTTGCAATCCAGTGCAGTAATGTGTTCCACCATCACATAGCAATCTTTAAGCAAGCGATTACGGGCAAGAATCGCAATCCGCATAGGGGCAAAGTCTGGTCGAAATTGGGTGGTCAGCGGTACAGCGATAACAGTGTGCATGCCCGCAGCAGTGATACGATCATCCTGGATAATCACGACGGGACGCGCTTTACCGATTTCGCCACCTCGATTGGAGTTCAGATTTGCCACCCAAATTTCGCCTCGCCTCATCATTTCCACCACTTCCCATGCGCATGAATATCTGACACATCTTCAACCGCTTGTATGGCATCCAGAGTATCCACCACTGTAGCCTCAACAATATCCAGCGACTCCTTTCTTGACGCGGGATCATTCGCCAGGGCCGATGCTGCCGCCACCATCGTCTGCATAAACCGTTCCTTTTCCATGCGCTGTAAATATTCAGTCAGGGCTTGACGTACCACTGCTGAACGAGGCTTCATTTCCAACTCCGCCTCGCTGGTAAGTGCGTGATCAAGACTTTCCGGAAGCCTGAGACTTAGTGCGCCCATAAGACACCTCCATGCATAATGTAGTTCGAATAGTAATACCTTATGTTCGACATGCCAATTTCGGGCTGGAAAGCCACTTACAAAACTCATGATTAGCAAGTAGCTCTGGAGGATAGTATTGAACTACCGCCATCTCCGAATGTTTGTGTCGAGAATTCACACAAACACATCCATTGCCTTACGCCTCTTCAGACCTGTCAAAAATATCGAGTTTGAAATTAAACCCCTCGTAGGTCATGACCATTTTGCCAAACTCATGCCATGAAATTTTATGGCCATCAATCACAAGAATGGGGAGACTGCTACCTGTTTTGATATCCGATGTGATACGTCCGCGCACCACGCCTTCATCAGTGATTTGATCGCTCCCATAATGACCCGCTTCAATATGTTTTCTGCCCAGGCCCCGTTTCACCCTCGCAATCAGTTGACCGAGCATCTTAAATAAATTCGGTACGCCGCCTTCCACCTCGCCAATCAGGCAGAATCTGTAACCTTCAACATCACCATCCGCCATTTCCTCGACCGCTTCCATCGATACCCGGTCACCAAACAGGTGCGTAGTAAAATGGAAAACGTGATCCCGACCATCGACATCTGCGCATGTGACAGGCTCAAATGACACATGCGTAAAGTCCACGCCTGCATATTCGGCAGCTCTCTGGTTGTAGCATTTTGAGCAGAGAAAAACCGACCCATCTTCCAAAGTAAGATGCACGCCTTCAAATGGTTTCACTTCACAGTTGCATTGTTCACATAACTTCATTTCAGTACCTCCCAATAGCCACCTTTGCCAAACGCCACACGTCTAAACCTGCATCAACTTTAACGTAAACTTTTCTTTAGTTAAAGTTTAGCGTCAAACCTTAACTAAAGAAAAGCTTAAGGTAAGATTCAAACATATACGCTCTCTTTCGATGTAGTCCGGTGATTTCTTTCATGATGCCCAATTTCTGTATCTCTTTAATCAGTACATTTGCAGTCGGTGTGGATATTTCAAGAAAGGAAGAAATATCTGCCGCTGTAACAATAGACTTCCGATACAGCAAACTCAGTAGCCGCTGGGCATTAGCGGCCCGTCGCCCAAGCGTAAGAACCTTCCCTTCAGTTTCGGTACGCAGCAACAGAATCTGTTGAAATACATTCCGCCCTTTGGTCGCTGTTTCCAGCACACCATTCAAAAAATACCGAACCCAGTGTACCAGGTCATTGGAAACACGCACCTGCATCAGAGCATCATAATAACTGGCTCGATTGCGCTCAAAGAAATCAGAAAGGTATAACGATGGTTTTCTGAGAACACCATAACTAATAAGATAAAGTGGAATCATCAGGCGACCAATGCGCCCATTACCATCACAAAAGGGATGAATCGTCTCAAACTGATAGTGACTGATAGCCAGCCGAATAAGATGCGGCACTTCCACCGTTTCGTTATGCCAAAACCGTTCCAGATCACTCATAAGATCGGGCAGATCCTGAGCGTGAGGCGGAATAAAAGCGGCATCCTTCAAGCTGGAGCCACCTATCCAGTTCTGACTACTACGAAACTCGCCAGGCTGTTTATGTTTACCGCGCACCCCTTGCAACATGGTTTCATGCGCCTGTCTTAGTAAACGATTGGAAAGCGGCAAGCTCTTCAAAGCATCAACCGACTCATTCATGGCCTGAATATAATTTTGAATTTCGTGCCAGTCGTCTCGCTTATCCACAGCAATTTGATTTTCCGGCATGAGCACTTCATCCAGCTCAGTTTGTGTACCCTCAATACGGCTGGATGTCTGGGCTTCTTTCGCCACATGCATTTGGATAAACAGATCAATGTCAGGAACAATCAAAGAGAATGCATTCAATTCGCCCAAAGCTCTGTTTGCTTCAGCCAACAGCATATTTGTGCTCGGATCATCCCACGTCCACTCCTTGTTAATGAATTCAGGAGCAAAACTCTTATACTGGTATTGCTGCTTCCATTCCCCTGCCTTGAAATCTTCCAGCTTCATATTTCTAACACCTCTCCCAGCCCTTTCTTAACCCGCATTATGCATGAATGCTGTCGCGCCCTTGCTTGTTCCTTTGCCCGCAACGAATCCTTGCTCAAACGTCCGTAAGTATGGCTACGCCCATATTCGCAAGAATCCGTTGCAAACAAAGGATCGGCGCAATCATCACGACGATTCATGAATAATACGGGTTAAATTCACTTAGCAATATTTCTGCGGATCACTTCAACACTTCCCATCGACCGGCTTTCGTCGATCCACTACGTTTGATCATTCCAGTATCTTTTAATTTTTTGAGATGATACTTCACGCCATCTACCGTTAATCCTGTTTTATCCGACAAACCCTTTTGCGTAATGGCAGGATTTGATTTTATCCACTTGATGATAGTTTCTTGGGTAGTTTCTTGGGTAGTCCCACCTCCCTCATGGCCACCACCAGCCCGATGTTCAGGCAGAAATCGGAAGCTCATCCACAGCCCATTCACATCACAACTGACCTCCGGTGTCGGCATGCCAGCTTCCGCACATGCCTGCATAATGCGCTCAATACCGCGCCCCCACGATTCAATCATGCCAGCCCGAAAAAACACATTCGCCACATCAGGGTTAAACGGTTGCGAGGCGTGTTTATCCAGCAATTTCTCCACCGTCCAGTTTGGCGGCAGCTCGCCGGGATTCCAGATCATCAATTTATCGGGATAAACGCTGATCTGAATCGGAATACTGCTGCGAAAATAATATTCACCTTTGTAATTAACCGGGCTGAGATAGGCTTCCACGCCAATTTCCAGCAGCGCCTTGCCATCTTCCTCCCGCAATTGCACCTCAACCATGATGCCCAGAATATTCCGCACTTTGTTGGGAATATCCTCCAGCAATTTGCCAGCATGGGCTACGCCCACAGCTTCTCCATCATCGTTGCGGCCAACTACCAGAACACCGCCACCCGCATTGGCAAAACCACAAATCCACTTCAGATATTCGTCTTTCCATACCTGTTTGTATTCGACTGTTTGGTGTTCGGTCATATCAGTTTTCCCTTCGGCTCAGTGTTCATTGGCTACCCTTCAACTGATAGCAACCCGTTTTTGGTGCGCCGATAAAAGCAATCAACTCCCTTTTTTTCAATGCCGCGATATCCCTTTTCGCTGTTTTTTCAGCGACTCCCCATTGCACCTCAATATCAGCAGCTTTAACACTCCTTCCCAGACTCAACTGCTCCATAAACCATTGCTGACGATCATATTTAATGCAGCACCTTCTACAGGGACATTTACAGGGACATCTGGATGAGGTCGAAAAATAACCCGCACACATGAAGCCAGCTCCTGCCTTGTTGCTTCATCAGCTTGTCGATTGGTTGAACCAAGCCGAACAAACACCCCGTTGATCGGGCCTTTTTCTTTCAGGTAAAACGGCCCGGGCCAGTGAGCCACGCGAATGAACAACAGGCTTTTACCATCCACCGTCACTGCCTCGATATCCGGCATCATCGTTGGAGCGATACTGTCGGCAATCAGGCTGGCCAGCCGCTCTTCATCAGCCAGAATATC
>CAYOUW010000114.1:0-5885 GCA_964407235.1 uncultured Zetaproteobacteria bacterium
GGGCTTTTCCAGTATGAAACGAGCCCTGGCAGGGAAGCTGATCGCCGATCACGAGTTTTGCGGTTGGCTCGTTATTTCCTGCTTTTTTTGTACTTTTTCTGTGTCCGGAGCACTTGATCCCTGAGCGTGAACGGGGATTTAATTCCACAAAACACTATCTTGTCGTTTATATTCCCGGCAGTGCTGAATTTAACATCGCCAATACCAAAAATACGCTGAGTCGTTGTCTGCTTTATCCCGATATCCTTGATATTCTTGAGAGGAATGCTTGTCTGTTTTTTTGATGTGATGCCGTGTTGGCTTTGAATGTCGCCGTCACTGATCCTGAATCCCCATACAAAACGGTTATAAATGATCGTCAACATGATCAGCAAGGCAACCAGTATATTGATTACGATAAGGAATGGCGTCATGTCTCCGATAAAGAAGGGCATCAGTAACAGTATCAGCATGGAGCTGAAAGAACCCGTCTGATTTAGCCATGATGGCCTGTCACTATAATAGAATGTTGCCTGGTTCATATGATCTTACTTATGAACCGCCGTGATGATTGCGCCGTAGCATTGATGAATCATTCGGGTTGGTTGTTGTTCGGGCAGGAGCCTTTCCATGGGCCTGACCATTGACTGAGAAGCGTCGTCTGTCAATCATTATGCGCTGCCGGTAGATTGCCCCGGCACGAGAAGGGGCGCCTGAATGAAGCGTAACGCCGTATTGCTTGTATTGCTGGGTCTGCTCATGCCCGCTGGCGCGATGGCAAAGGATTTGACGAGCGGATCTTTCCCTTATGGCATGCTGGAGTTGCGGGGATATGCCATGGAAATGAGTCCGAAAGGGAAATTTAAAATTTATTCAGATACTACAATTTTCGTTGAGGGAACTTTTCGCATTGATGGCAACAAAATGACAGTTTTTGATCAAGGCGGCCAATACGCATGCCGGGGCAAGCGAATGAATCCTGGCCGTTACTATTGGGCCGTGCATGACCATGGGTTATATCTGACACTGATCAAGGATCATTGCGGCGCCAGGAGAACCGCCTTTCTGGAGGCGCCTCTTAAGACCGGACTGACCACCAAATAAAATTTTTCATGGGGGAGTGTATCATGACCGATAAAGAGCAATACAGAATACGCAAAGAGCCGTTTTATCAGGCGCAGTCTGATGAGGTCGAGCTATATGAAGCCGCTTACGCCGCCCGGCTGCCGGTGATGGTCAAGGGTCCGACCGGCTGCGGCAAATCCCGTTTTGTGGAATACATGGCCTGGAAACTTGATAAACCACTCATTTCGGTAGCCTGCAATGAGGACATGACCGCCTCCGATCTGGTCGGGCGGTTTTTGCTTGATGCCACCGGCACGCGCTGGCAGGACGGTCCGCTGACACAAGCCGCCCGCATTGGCGCTATCTGTTACCTGGACGAGATCGTCGAGGCGCGTCAGGACACGACGGTCGTCATCCATCCGCTGACCGATCACCGTCGAACGCTGCCTTTGGACAAGAAGGGCGAGTTGGTGGAGGCGCACGAGGATTTTCAACTGGTGATTTCCTATAACCCCGGTTATCAGAGCCTGATGAAGGATTTGAAGCAGTCCACGAAGCAACGCTTTTCGGCGCTTGAGTTTGACTATGCCGTGACCGATGTTGAGACGGGCATTGTCGCCAGAGAAACCGGAATTGATGCGAGTCTTGCCGAAAAGCTTGTCAGAATCGGCAAGACAGGACGAAATTTGAAGGGGCATGGTCTGGATGAGGGAATCTCCACGCGCCTGCTCGTCTACGCCGCGAAACTCATCAATCAGGGGATTACACCGGGGGCGGCCTGCCGCATGGCGATGGTCCGGCCGATCACCGACGATGCCGATATTCGGGATACGCTGGATCATGCGATTGATTCGGTATTTGAGTAAAGACGATTCACCGCGGTAAAACAAAATGCCTGTAATCGAATCTGACCTCAGAGTATTGCGCGAAAGGTTGGGGAAGACGTTTCCGGCCGTGGATGCTGTGTTTAATGAATACGCTGCCGAGGCGATACGCCTGCTTTCACCGGAAGGCGTACAGAACTGGCTCGATGGCGCCAGGTTCCTCGGCAAGCTTGGACGAGGCGCTGAACCGATGCTGGTATTTCTCGGGGAAGCGCCGCAAGTCGCCGCAATGATTGGCGAGGGTGCGGTCGGCAAGCTGAAGGACTTTGCCTGGCGGATTTCGCGTACGCCCAATGGCGATGCCATGGTGCCGTTTTTGCAGACGGCGGCGGCAGTGGCGAGAAGGCTGGAGGATATGGACCTGTTCGGAGAATACCTGCAACTGATGGATGATGTTATGCAGGAAACCACGACTTCAGTGCATGGTATTGTGGCGACATATCCGAGTCCGTCTTTTGTGGATTTTCTGAACAGTGCGCCTTCGCTGCTTGATCGCCTGTCCATTGGTGCGTTGAAACGTTGGGCCGAATATGGCGTTAAGGCCTACCGGAATGATCCGGAAGGTCAGTCCAATTATTTTGCCCTGCAGTCGGTGGATGCGCATACCATGCTCCAGCGTGAGCGCCACGGTACGCTGCTGGTCGATCACGAACGTCTGCTTCATCTGTATCTGACCGGGCTCTGGGAAACAGACATGGCCTGTCATCCCTATTCGCTGCTGTTTGATGAAATCCGCAAGCCCAGACCTTATCTCGATAAAAATGGCATCCACCTCCCGGATGTCTATGACGATCAGGATGGCGTGCCGGGTATCGACCATTATCGGGCGCTGCTTGCCCATATCGCGGCGCATCAGCGGTGGACCACGCCGATTTTAGCCGATAACTTTTCTCCGTTCCAGCATATGGCAGCCGAAATATTTGAAGATGTTCGTATCGAGTGGCTGGCAATTCGTGAGTGGCCGGGCTTAAGGCGCTTGTGGTTGTCTCTGCATCCAAAGCCGGTTGAAGGCGCATGTCCTGAAGGCTGGTGTGATGTATACCATCGCCTGAGCATGTTTTCGCGAGCGATACTCGATCCCGAACATGGCTATCAGGATGCGGTGCTTAACGATTTTATTGGCCGTTTCCATGCGATGATGGAGGAGGGCGGCTCAACCACGCAGGATGCAGCGGAGATGGCGGTTCAGTGGTATGTCAAATCGCGTAAGGATTCGGATAGGTCCACCGATATGTTTCTCGACGATGTGGAAGTCGAATATCGTGATGACAACCGGCATATGTGGTTGTATCAGGATCAGGGTGATGAAGATTACATGCCGGAATCGCAGAGTGAGTCCGAGCCCGAGGATCAGGACTTTGAACGGCCCATGCGCCATTATGACGAATGGGATTACGCTACGCAGGCTTACCGTCCGGACTGGGTAAGCCTGTCCGAACACCTGCATCCATCCGGCTCGGCGGCCCTGGTTGATCAGTTGTTGGCCAAACATGCACAGGTGGTCAAGCGGCTGGAACGGATGCTCGATATGCTCAAGCCGCAGCATAAGGTGCGTATCCGTTTTCAGGAGGATGGCACCGATCTGGATCTGGATGTTGCCATCCGTTCACTGATTGATTACAAGGCGGGTTCACAGCCGGACCCGCGCATCAACATGAGCCATCGCACCGATGGCCGCAGTATTGCCGTATCGCTGCTTTTGGACCTTTCCGTATCGCTGAATGAAAAGCCGGAGGGCTGCAAGCAAACCATCCTGGAGCTGTCGCGGGAAGCCGTATCGCTGCTGGCCTGGGCGGTGGACAGGATGGATGATCCCTTCGCTATTGGCGGTTTCCATTCCAATTCCCGCCACGAGGTGCGCTACTTTCACCTGAAAGGCTATTCCGAATCCTGGGGCGACGAGGTCAAGGCCAGAATCGCCGCCATGGAAGGGGCCTTTTCAACCCGCATGGGCGCGGCATTGCGCCATGCCGGGCAGGGACTCAAACAGCAGCAGGCGGACAAGAAACTATTGTTGATTCTTACCGATGGCCGTCCGCACGATGTGGATGTAAAGGACGAGCAATATCTGATTGCCGATGCCCGCAAGGCGGTGCAGGAACTGGATCAGGACGGCATCTACACCTGGTGCATCAACCTCGATCCAAAGGCCGATGAATATGTCACCGATATTTTTGGCCGGCAGTACACCGTGATTGATAACATCGAGCGCCTGCCGGAACGCTTGCCGGAGCTGTTTATCTCGCTGACCAGGTAATTAGTGGCTGTAACGAAATAACATGGTCATTTATACGCCTGAATATGTACCGGATTGCCGCGGTGCGATTGAATGTCGGATTTTGGATGAGTGTTGCAAAAGGCTTTACAGGACAGGGAGAATGCCATGACAACAATGAAAGCCTCTTTATTCAAGGCAAAGTGCCTGGCCCTGATGGATGAAATCAATGAAACGGGTGAAGAAATCATTATTACCAAGAACGGACATCCTGTTTCCCGTCTGCTTCCTTATCGCAACAAACCGAAAACACTGTTTGGACTTCATGCCTCCGACGTGCATGCCAACGATGATTTGATTGAACCGCTTAACGAAGTCTGGGATGTGGATCTCCCGTGATTTTACTCGATACTCACGTACTGGTCTGGCTGGATGCCGGAAACCCGTTATTGGGAAAACAGGCATTCAGGCCTCTGCACTGTTAAACTTTCATGGTGATCCAGCCGACCGCATGATCGTCGCAACAGCGCTTTCCACTGCTTCTACGTTGGTTACCGCCGACCAGAAAATACTGGACTGGGGTGGCTTATCGCATAAGATCAATGCGCGCCACTAGTTTGGATCATTCATGAATCGTCCGGGTCAGGCTGTGACAAACATCGCATCGCCATAGGAGTAAAAACGGTATTCGCACTTTTTCGCATGCGCATACGCATCCAGAATATGCTCCCGGTCTGCCAGCGCACACACCAGCATCAGCAGGGTGGAACGCGGTAGATGAAAATTGGTTAGCAGCGCATCCACCATGCGGAATCGGTAGCCGGGCGTAATAAACAAACCGGTGCGTCCCTTACCTGCCTGCAATGTTCCGCTCCTGCCCGCTGCTTCCAGCGTGCGCAGACTGGTCGTGCCTACGGTGACAATACGCCGGCCTTC
Source organism: uncultured Zetaproteobacteria bacterium (assembly GCA_964407235.1). Taxonomy (GTDB): domain Bacteria; phylum Pseudomonadota; class Zetaproteobacteria; order Mariprofundales; family Mariprofundaceae; genus JAUZQZ01. Next base: position 5,080 of record CAYOUW010000114.1, read on the forward strand.
GCATTTGGCCCGGTTAACCGCTTCCGCCGTTTTCGGCGTCACCACATAGGCTTCTTTGTGCATCACATGGTCGGCGGTCCGCTCTGCCTGCACCGGCTGAAAAGTACCGGGGCCGACGTGCAGGGTGACATGCGCAAATTCCGCCCCTGCCCGCTCCATGGCCGACATGAGTTTCGGCGTCAGATGCAGGCCGGCCGTGGGCGCTGCCACCGCACCCGGATTTTCGGCGAATACCGTCTGATAACGTGCTTTGTCCTCCCCGGCGTCCGGCCGATCAATATATGGCGGCAGGGGCATATGCCCATATTGCTCGATGGCCGCGGCCACATCATTTGCCCGGAGGTGGACCTGGACTTCCTTGCCGTCACGCGCCAGTACCTCGGCGGAGAATCCATCGGCTATTTCAACCACGGCGCCCGGCTTCAACGATTTGCCCGTTTTTCCCCAAGCCAGCCAGACGTCATCCTCACCGGTGGGTTCCAGCAGCAGCAGCTCCACCTTGCCGCCACTTTTCTTTTGCCCCAGAAGCCGCGACGGAATCACCCTGGTATCATTGATCACCCACACATCGCCGGGGCGTACCAGCCTGGGCAGGTCACGAATCATGCGATCAGCGAATCCATCATCCAGCACATGCAGCAGACGCGAAGCATCGCGCTGGTTCGGTGGGTGTTGAGCAATCAGGTGTTTTGGCAAGTCGTAGTCAAAATCAATAAGCCGCATGGCGTGAGACTATACAAACCCTCCCGCGGGTGTGAGGAAAGGATTAGCCCGCATTATTCATTAACGCTGCTACGCCTGTGTTT
>CAYOUW010000115.1:0-5861 GCA_964407235.1 uncultured Zetaproteobacteria bacterium
GACCTTGCACCAGCCCATGCCGACGGTCTCGTTGCCGCCGATCTGTAGGTAGGGTTTCTCCTCGAACATGCCGGTGACATGGCCGAGTACAGTTGCCGCATCCATTTCTGCATCCTTCTTTCGCGCCTTGCCCGCCATCAGGAGAGTGTAGAGCAGTGTGTCTGGCGGCAGGGTCTCTTCGTACCAGAGTGCGCCACCCACCACAGTCTTGGTCTCGTTCTCGTTCTCGATGGCGATATGCGGTGTGATCGCTGTGGCCGTGTTGCAGAAGTCGGTAAAATCATCGTTGTGCATAATTAGGAGTTGAGTTTCCAATTGTGCGCGGTCAATACCGAAGCTGATGATGATTGTAATCAGCTCGCTGATGTCTTGCTGCTGTTGCGAAAACTGGAACTCCTCCAGAAAGAGTGGCTCGCCACCCTCGTGAGAGATCACCTGTTTCGAGGCTGGCTCCAATCCTGAAGTACCAAGCTCTCTCTTATCGCCGATCAGTGCCATATCACGTTTAAGCCTATCCAGCACCGCCGGGCAGGTGACCAGTTTGAAGTGGCCGGTCAGGCTGCGCACCGGCAACAACAGCAGGCGGGCATCGGTAATAGCAATGGCCCCGGCGTGGTCGGAGGCTTTGTCTGTCTCCGGGCCGAACACTGCTTTAATCCAACCTGGCTTCGGATCGATCCGCGTTTCCGCATGGGCTCGAAGCGCCCCCTTCATTGCCGATCCATAAACGCAGGGCCAACCGGTGTGCGCCTCGCGCTGGATCGGCAGGTCGATCACGCCGGTATTCTGGCCAGTGCCCGCATGAATGGATGTTTCAGCTCTAAGTCCCAGCATTGCATTTGCCATCATCTTTCCCCTTTACTTCCACAGGCCGGCGGCAATCTCGCCGTAACCGAATTTTGTTCTATTGCCGATTTTTGTTCCGCGAAGCGCGTCAATTGCATCGTTCAGATCGCCTTTTACCTTCACAAAATAGCTGCTGCCCGCCGGAACGAGCGACACCAGCGGTTTGGGAGCCTTCGCTTTGTAATCCCAGCCGCCTTCGCGCACCGCCTTGCCAAGGCAGGCTGTGACAATCTCGACATGGATGGCGGCATCTTTATGGCCCTTGATAAGACCCTTCCAAATTGCTTTCTGATCGGATTTCTCCTTTTTCAGTTCGTCAGGAAACCAGTTGCCGCCGAAATCACCATGCGTCAACAGGGTCAGGATCAATCCCTGTTCACCTCCCTGTGGTGCAGGTTCCTCCGGCGTCTGTTCCTGCACACACTCCAACACCGCCAACCGCCCCTCGCCTCCCAGCCGGGTGATGGCTGGCGTAATCCCCTCTTTCAATCCTGAAACCCCCAGCCCAAATGATATCCTGTCGCGCAGGCGGATATGCCGGGTGAAATAGAGCATGCCGTCTTCCACTGTTCGCGTACTGTTGTCGCGGGCAATACCTGTGCGGATTTCACCCACAAACAGCTCATCCTGCGAATATGCGCGCTGTGGAAATTTACCCTTTAACACCCGCTCAAGGTTGGCCTGATCCAGCCAGGCGCCATTCGGCGACCTGCCGCCCTCCATCTTCCCAACCTTCTCCGGCAGCCGGACAGTGCCAAGATCGCAGTGTGCCTTCTCGCCCGGTTGCAGCCATGCCCAATCGTAATGTGTCTGCTCAACGCGGCCCCGGCGATCCCGGTCGATCTTCTTCACCTTGCACAGCAGATGCAGCGGAACGGGGTAGAGGCGCTGGCCATCTTGCAGCAGATACGGCCCGCCGAAGGTGAGAGGTCCGAAATCCTCCGGGGAACCGATAATCCGGCGCAGGGAGTGCTGTTCATCCTTGCGATACTCCTCCCAATCCACGCCCTCCGCCTCACCAACGGCGCCGCGGAAAGCACCGATGAGCGTCTGCATCGGCGGCGGGAAATGCGAATCGAGATAGCCGCCCTCTCCAGCGTTAAAGGGTCTGGCCTCGCGGAAGAAACTCGTATCCAGCGGTGAAAAGCTCCAGATCGCGCTCATCGCTCCGCCCCTTTTTGCGCCAGAAAGCGCATCAGAATCGCCGCCTCCGCGCCATAGCTGCCATCTGGCTTCTTGCACAGCGGCAGCATATCCCCGACACGTCGTTCGGCGGTCCCCTTCCTCTTATCTTCTTTGTCAAGCACGCCGCTGGTCACATATTCAGCCACAAGAAGATTTTTCATCTCGTCTTCCGTCAAGGCAACAGAGTCAGGGTGTGCTTTGATATGTGTTTCCACGTCCTCCTTTTTTTCAAAAACCTTCACCCCTTCGAGCATCTTAAGCCGCTCACGGATGCGGTAGAGCGGCTTGCTGGCGTGGCCCGGCTCACCCTCCTCGGCCTTTTGAAACTTGCCCACAAGCTCTCCCAGCCGGGCAACCTCACCCTTACCCCACTTCATGCTCCAGGTGAGCTGTTCACCACCCGGCTTCCAGACCCGGCAAGCAATGGCATCGCGCCCGGTCTGCTCTTTGGCGACACCGTCCAGCAACTGGTGTGCATCCTTGAGAATAGCCGTGAGCGGCAGCTTCATGTGAGCGAACTCGATGGCAGCGGAGATGCTATATTCTTTGACTTCATCCTGCTCCGCAAATGCATCCATGTAGGCCTGTCGCACGTCCAGAGCGCACTTCAGCGCATCCTCCAGCGGCAGGATGGCTAGCACATCATCGCCTCCAGCATAGACCAGAAAGCCATTGTTCTTCTCAACGATATCGGGAACCCCCTTGACGGCATCGGCCCTCCCCCTGATGAACCTCCCCAGCGCAGCGGAGATAGCCTGCTGCTTGTTCGGGTCGGACATGTGCTTGCCGAGACTGTCTCCATCCATGAACAGGACGGCATAGAAGGGGGATGGTTCTTTCGGGAAATCCGGCTTCTGCTGCTGAACCGATGCGATCAATGCCTTACGTACATCCCGGATTGTCTTTGCCTGCTGCCGGGTGATTTCGCCGCCTTTCTCTTTCTTGCTCTCCTCCAGTTGACGCAGTTCATTATCGAAAAGCAGGCGGCCATCAATATCGGCAATGCAACCATCCAACCTTGAGCCTTCGAGTGCAGTGGATATGCAATGAATGCGGGTCAGCTTCTCTCCCAGTGCATGCGCCTTCCTGGCTGCATCGCATAACCCTGTGATCTTGCTGCTGTCTGGCTTGGTCTCAATCAGCTTTTCCAGCAAGTGAACCGCTGCCATATAGGAGGTCGATGGCACAGAGGTCGGCAGCTTCCAGCCTGAGTGCAAGGCAAGATGCTGTTGCTCCCTGGGCATAGACTTATTGTTCCACACATGCACAAATCGTCGCTTCACATAGGCGATAGCACAGAGGCGTTCACCTTCCCGCAAATCCAGACCTTTGCCTTTTCTGACCCTCCCCCAGAATTCCTTCTGCCCATGTGCGCCGGGAGCCTCGACCCCGGACAGCTCCTGCCACTCGCCCATCACGGTGCATTTATCACCTTCTTGTCTATGTTCGGGCAGATAGTGCGTGCGCCAGTTCTTGCGGCGATCCAGCAGCGTGGAGTCGCTGGCATCTTCTGTGAGTGCCCATGACATATCCCAGAAGCTCTCGATCTGGGAATTCCACAGTTTTCTACCGGCGATATTTTTCAAATCCAGTTCCCAGACTGCATCGGCAATGCGCTTCCATTCGGCCTGTACCGCTTCAACGACTTTCTCCCCATCGAAACCATCTGGGACCTTTGCAACAAAGCGGTTGGGAACTGTGCCGATCTTTGGCGAGCCACCTTCTCCGCGCAGCCGCTGCATCAGTGGATCGGTTTTCACATCGGGAAAATGAATTTTACTGCCCGCACTCTCCACCGCACTCTCCACCGCACACATGGCCATAGTCGAGAGATACGAAAGTAGAAACGACCCGGCCCAAAAGTCGCGTGTGCGCCGTGCTTGGGATACAAAGCCCTGGACGGGGCCGAGGGTGAAATGGAAGCGGCGGGTGAGCTCTTTATCACTCATGGCAGCACCGCCTTTTTATCTGGTTTTGGGAAGCGGTCTTCTTTGGTTGCAGGGTTGCCCACCTTGCCATCAAGAAAATTAACAATCACGTCCCCCATTTTTCCCTTGTTAACTGTGGATGGAACAAGTGTCGGGATATAATCACCTCTCACCATCTTTCCTCCCGCAGCTATCTTTTCACCACTAGGCAAGAACTTGGCAGGCATATAGATACTGACACCTAAAAAGCTGCCACTGCTTAGTCGATGAATATGAAAGAACAGCGGACTGGATCGGCGCTCATGATTTTCCGGCGTAACATGATGCTGAGGCGGTTTATGGTAGTTGTGAGGCAATCCAAATGCTACTCGCTCGGGATGAAAATCGGAGTGACTGTCACGCCATCCATTGTTAAACTTTATGTACCAGTCGTGATCATCCTCGAATCTTTTCTCGTGATGTTGCCCAAGAACCCGACCATTTTTCCCCCAACTGCGATACATCAGCATCGCTTCACCAAACTTGTCCAGCACTTCATAGCAAGAGTTCTTGCAAAGCAGGCGATCAATTCGTGATTTCTTCCAGAATGCGGTAAAGGGGGGTTCGGTTGTCACTGAAGCGGGTTTAACATCACCGTTAGCTGATAAAAAGAGACCTTTGACTACCTCGTCGTACTTTTCTACAGTCGATGGGCAAGCCCATGGTTCTTGATCGTCGATTTTCAACGCCTCCAAAGTAATACTACCCATGCCGTGCCGTGACCGGCTACCCAAACCACCCAACAATCCCAACGCCTTGAGCGCAACAACGATGCTGTCCTCAATTTTGTCGCGAAACACGAGCTTAACCGTGAAGGGCTGGTTCTCATTGATGCAGCCACGTTCAAGCTGGCCGTTTTTTGTGGTACCGTCATTCCTTCCATACGCAACCATCAGCCCATAGCCGAGATATCGGGCAGCAGCTTTAGAACTAAAGCTATCGTGAACTTTCGGTGCTTTTGTTAGATTAAACTGCTTCGACTGCACGCTCAGCAAGAAACACCCCTGCCCACCTTTTTCAGCAGAGCCGCCAAACAATCGAACTTCTTCCTCATACAAGGCTTTCAGTGCCTCTGTTTCATTGCTACTTTTCTGCTGATAAAACCGCCCCCAGTTCAGCGCCCGCCACCAGAAGCGCAGTGCGCCTTTGAATGATGGCGGGCGGATGCATGTCGCTTCCTGATTTGCATCACCGATGAACATCGGCGTGACAATACGATAGGTGGCTTCAATCCTTTCCATATTACCTCCTCAATCCGATTCGATGCGGATCTGGTTTTGTCCGCCATCAAGCCGTAGGCAGGACTTCCTCGCTTACCTGGATTCAGTATGAGTGCAACCCCCGCACGGGGGTCCGTGCCAAAAACTTCCTCCACGGCTTCACGGATACGCCGGACGGGTTCCGGCAGCAGGGAGGAAAACGCCCGTTTCGTATTCCAGGCCCCCTTGAATTTCTCATAGTGCCCGTCAAAAGCGCCACCGAACTGCATGCGTATCGTGAACAACGCTTCTTTCTTCTTCTCAGCTTCATCGTAAGAAAGAAAGCAGTCACGGTAATCGCCGCATATGGCGCGTGCGGGTTTGGTGCAGTGTTTCTTTTTCTGTTCCGCGAAAAACTGGTAGATGGAAAATTCACGTTCAGGAAGTTCAAATGCCTTATCCAGGTATTCAACAGTCCGATGTTTGACATGAAGGGACGGTGAGTGCTGTGCAGCAAGATTGATGCTGGTCAAAGAGTTCTTGCAAAGCTTCTCGAGCAACAAACAGAGCATAGCTCCTCGGCACTACGTAATCATAGGGGACCTGACACAAATAGGGTCTCCACATATCACTGCAAATATATTTCAGCTCCTGACTTCTTTCC
>CAYOUW010000116.1:0-5845 GCA_964407235.1 uncultured Zetaproteobacteria bacterium
AACTCATTATATAACAGAATATTCATAGATTTTTTATCCATTTTGTATTAGCCCAATGCGCTGATAGTAGCGAATAGTCTCGACATGAATGTCCACTCGCTTGGCAAGCTGACCGATGGACAGAAAATTGGCGAGTTCAGTCGACTCTTTTTTCATTGTATGTCTTCCAGTCATCTGGCGAGCGGAACTCGAGTCCCAAGGGCTTGAGGCGACCGTCGTGGATATCATAGATGACGCCAATGACATTGATTTCCTGCCCGCGCTTCCACGCTTCCCGGACAATGGTGTTGCGACAGATGTTATGCACCTGTGCTTCAACGTTGAACTCGGCCAGCCGATTCCAGCGTGTATCGTTATCCAGCAAGTCCAGTTCCTGAGCGTGGCGCTGATAGACGAAACGAACCTGATCCAGCCACAAATCAACTGGCTGGATTCCGCTATGCTGGAGGGCGGCATGCACGCCACCACAACGATAGTGGCCGCAAACTACGATATTGGGAACCCTGAGTTCGTCGACCGCATACTCAAGTACAGCCAGGCAGTTCAGATCATTGGTGGCAAAGATGTTGGCGATGTTGCGGTGTACGAAGACCGATCCCATCGGCAGGCCAATCAACTGATCGGGTCCAACTCGCGCATCCGAACAGCCGATCCACAGCAATTCCGGCTGTCGGTCAGCGACGATACGGGAGAAGAAGCCAGGATTCTTCTCCTGGATGCCTTCTGCCCATTCACGGTTACGGACCAGTAGTTGCTTTATGGTTGGCATAAGGGCGATTAGGCCAGCAATACTGCGATTTCCTCGCGGGTATAGCGGCGGGGCAGACGCGCGCCCAGTTGCGAAACAATTTGTGCGGCAGCATGGCTGCCAAGATGCCCTGCCTGATGCCAGGAAAGGCCATTGGTAATGCCGTAGAGCACACCGGCGGCATACATGTCACCAGCACCGGTGGTGTCCACAGCATTCACCTCAATACCTTCGACAGGGATTATTTCCCCCTCGTGCATAATCATGGAACCTTTCCTTCCCAGCGTCAGTGCCACGCTTTCCGCGTGTTTATGAATTTCGCGGATGCATTCGACGGGGTCATCAAAGCCGGTCAGGGCCCGGGCCTCCTGTTCGTTGCAAAACAGCAAATCCACGGGACCACGGATCAGGTCCAGGAAAGTCTCCCGGCACAGATCAATGAGAAATGGGTCGGATACGGTGAGTGCTACTTTTACGCCTTGCTGTTCGGCCAGCTCAATGGCTTTCAGCGCCGCTTTCCTGGTGGATTCAGTGGCGAGAAGGTAGCCTTCGACGTAGATATATTTTGCCTTGTCAATTTCTTCGGCACCCATATCCGCATCAGACAGTGTGCTGGAGATGCCAAGATGCGTCAGCATCGTACGCTGGGCATCCGGTGTGATAAGTACAATGCAGTTGCCGGTTTTCCCGCGACCCTGGTTCACTGTCAAGGTTACGCCCAGATCGTGCATTTCATCATGGTATCGCATACCGAACTGATCATTTCCAACCTTGCAGGCATAGGCTGTGCTTCCACCAAAATCGGCAATACCGACAATGGTATTGGCGGCTGATCCACCTGAGCACTGATGGACATGATGTCCGGCGAGCGCCTCCAATACATCTTTCTGCTGCGCTTCCTCCACCAGCGTCATTACGCCCTTTTTTACGCCGATAGAGTCGAGGAAGGCATCATCGCATTGCAGTTGCAGATCCATAATGGCGTTGCCCACGCCGTACACACTGTATGTCATGTTGTTTTTACTTCCTTTTATTTTTTTGCTGATCATCCACCCAGAGTTTTGCAATTGGCTCCTTGGACTATTCATAAATCGCCGTGATGATTGCGCCGGACCTTTGTTTGCAACGAATTCCAAGGAAGGAGGCCGTGAGCGCGCATACGGACGGCCGACGAGGGATTCGGTGCGAACAAAGGAACAAGTAAGGGCGCGGCAGCATTTATGAATAGTCCAGGTTAGCGTCTCCAAGCCATCACTTCTGTCCCGCAACGGTCATGCCGGTGATTGCCACTGTGGGAACGGCACTGCTGCCGAACCATGTCAGGTCATCTCCAAGATGGGATATACTTGCAAACATATCTTTCAAGTTGCCGGCAATAGTAATTTCCTGCACGGGCCGCGAAATTTTTCCGTTTTCGATCAAAAAACCCGATGCACCTCGCGAATAATCGCCGGTAACGCCATTCACACCAAAGCCGATGAGCTCCGTCACCAGGAGACCGTTTCCAACCTCACACAATATATCTTCCACGCTCTGATGGCCCGCCTCTAGAATAAGATTGGATGTGCCAATGGAAATATCGCCGGTAAGTCCCCGGACGGCATGGCCAGCGGGCGTAGTGCCAAGGCGACGGGCAACATAGCGGTCGGCCAAAAATTCGCTCAGTATACCCTGGTCGATGATGGTTGTAGGGCGGCAGCGCGTACCCTCTCCGTCGAACAGGCGATTTCCCAACCCTTGCGGATGATCGGGGTCATCCATCAGGCGCACAAAATTCGGGAAGATATGTTTTCCTTTTTGATCGGCAAGAAAGGTTCTGTGCTGCAATACGGCACGCCCGTTAATGGCGGAAACCAGATGGCCAGGCAAGGAAACGGCCACGCGAGGTTCAAACACAACAGGCATGGTGCCGCCATCCATGCCCGATGCACCGAGCCTGCGCAGGGTACGTTCCGATGCTTCCCGACCAATGTCTCCGGGCGCACGCAAGGTTTCCGCCGAACATTTTCGATCCCATGCATAATCGCGCTGCATGTCATCTCCGGAACCGGCGATAACGGATGCACTCAATGCAGCCGATGATTTTTCGTACACCGCGGCAAAGCCGTCAGCGGATGCATAAGCGACGCGCACCATGCCGAAACCGGCCTCCGCACCTTCGCTATTGGTAATTTTATCCGAGAAAGACAAGGCCGCATCTTCACAGGTCAGCGCGGCCTGTTTGGCATCGCCGGTACTCCATAATGCGTTCGCTGCATGATTTTCCGCCCATACTTCCAGCTCCTTCATTTCCGGATGGTCTGCACCCGTGGGTGGCACGGCATCGGGATCGGGTTCGGAAATATTTGCCATCTCCATGACCTGTTCCACCAGAAGTTTCAGGCCCGCCATGGAAATATCGGATGTGGATGCACTGGCAAATGCCAACCCGCTTGCTTGCGTCGTCGCCTGCTTTACGAAGACACGTAGCCCCACGCCCTGTGAGTCTTCGCGTTCGACCGATTCAATTTTGCCGCTACGTACGCGCACCGATTCGCCCGTATCAACTACAGCCATGGCATCGGCATCGCATGCCCCCGATTTTTTTGCCATTTCAACCAGTTGCTGCGACAGGGACTGAAGGTTATTCGTCATGATTCCGCTCCTCCCACAATCAATTCGTCAATGCGGATCGTGGGCAGACCGACGCCCACGGGGACGGATTGTCCATCCTTGCCACAGGTACCGACGCCAGGATCCAGCTGAAGATCATTGCCGATCATAGATACTTTTTTCAAAACGGAAGGGCCGTCACCGATCAGGGTCGCGCCCTTCACAGGAGCCATGATTTTACCGTTTTCGACCAGATAAGCTTCGGATGTGGTGAATACAAATTTCCCGGAGGTGATATCCACCTGTCCACCGCCGAAATTAACCGCATAAATACCACGCTTTAGCGAAGTGAGGATATCATCCGGCGAATCATTTCCAGCCAGCATGAAGGTATTGGTCATGCGTGGCAGTACCGGATGTGCGTAAGACTCCCGTCTGCCATTCCCCGTGGGCCTCATACCCATGAGGCGAGCATTCTGTTTGTCCTGCAGGTAGCCGACCAGTATTCCATCTTCAATTAGAGTTGTGCGATGGGTTTCAGTCCCTTCATCATCCACATTGAGCGATCCCCGACGTTCGCTAATGGTACCATCATCCACCACAGTGACGCCCTTTGCTGCGACCTGTTGGCCAATACGTCCGGCAAAGGCGGATGTTCCCTTACGGTTAAAATCGCCTTCCAGGCCATGGCCGATGGCTTCATGCAGCAGGATGCCGGGCCAGCCGGGACCGAGTACCACCGGCATCGGGCCGGCGGGAGCCGCGACTGCATCCAGGTTGAGCAGCGCGATGCGAACGGCTTCGCGCGTTAGCCGTTCGGCTTCCTCGCCCTCAAGCATGCGGTCCAGGCCGAATCGTCCACCACCGCCCGCACCGCCGGTTTCCCGCCGTCCGTCCTGTTCGACGACAACAGAGATATTCAGTCGTACCAGCGGGCGAGCATCATGCAGATGCGCGCCATCCATACGGATGATATGAATATCCGAAAATGAAGCGGATACGTTGGCAAACACCTGCATTACCCGTGGGTCAAGGCCGCGGGCAAGCGTATCCAGGCGCTCCAGCAGGGCTTTCCGTTCGCGCATGGAAGCCGCTATCGCCGGATTCTCAGGTCGGTAGAGGGCATGTGCAGGTCTGGACGCGTGGATGGCAACGGGCACATTGTTTTCTCCACTCTCGGCGATGGTGCGAGCCGCAACGGCTGCTTCCATCAATGCGGCATATTCCAGCCTGTCGGTATAAGCGTGACCGGCAGCCTCTCCCTTGACGACGCGGGCGCCGATACCCTGATGTGTACTGCTTGATACATGTTTGACGCGACCTTCTTCCAACGCCAGCGATTCGGACTGCGAGTGTTGGAGATAGAGGTCGGCATCATCCGCATCTGCGGGAATCATAGTGTTCAACATCTTGTTCAGAGTGGAGGAGGGGATGGCTAATGTCATGGGCGGGTAATCTTCACGCATGTTGTTGCCTGTCAAGCACGCGCGTGAGCGGGTAGGGGTCAGCCTGGACCCGGGACCATTTTTCCCATAACCCATCTTTGTCATCGTATTTCAAAGAACCCTTATTCAGGCGAGCCTCTTGCAAAACTCTGGGTGGATGAGCGGCAATCCCACGTTGAGACCATTTTCGGGATGAGCCGTTATATTGAGCTGAATCCTGTGAGGGCCGGGATAGTGGATCATGCTGTTGATTACCCGTGGTCGAGTTATGCGTACAATGCTGCTGGAGAGGAGAATGATCTAATTACACCGCATGAGCGGTATCTGGCGCTGGATAAAGATGATGACGTGCGGCGGAGTGCATATCGGGTACTGTTTGATTGCCATATGGATGCGCGTGAGATGCAGGGAATCAGAGATGGGACGAATAAATCATGGGTATTGGGATCGGATCGGTTCAAAGAGGAGATTGAGGCATTGACGGCAAGGCAAACAAGACCGAAAGCGAGGGGTGGAGATAGGAAATCGAAGGCATATCATGAGAGCGCAGGAATCAATCGAGTCTGATCCTAATGCCGGGTTACCTTTATGCTACCGGCCCAGTTCAAAAGGCTGGCATGGCAACATCAGCGCACGATCTATTCGCTTATGATTCAGTGTGCCTGGGATACGTTGAAAACTTTTAGTCAGAATGACAAACAACTGCAAGGTGTTCCCGGCGCGATTACTGTGCTGCATACCCATTCACGTTGCCTCGGTTTTCATCCGCATGTGCATGTCGTGATACCTGCCGGAGCCATTGACCGGGACAAGCGACTGTGGCGAACCAAAACGAGTAAGAAACCATTCCTGTTTCATCATACCGCACTGGCAGAGGTGTTTCGCGCTAAAATGTTGGAGGCGATCACTCGGGAAGGTCTTGCTCTACCTGCAAAATACCCGGAAGAATGGGTTGTTCATTGCAAGTATGTGGGAACTGGAGCGAAGGCGCTGGTCTATCTTGGGCGCTACCTTTATCGTGGCGTGATTCAGGAAAAGGATATTATTGCCTGTGACAATG
>CAYOUW010000117.1:0-5839 GCA_964407235.1 uncultured Zetaproteobacteria bacterium
TCCGAAGGTCGGCACTGGGTGGTTGATTTGGACTTGTCGAAGTTTTTCGACCGTGAGTCTAGGGTCTGGCTTGACAATTGGGTGTTTGGAGGGTGAAGGTGTTGTTTAATCATAAGGCAAGAAGATTTCTGATGCAATAAAACACCCAATTGTCAAGCCAGACCCCATTAGTTGTCCTTTCATCCCGATACAATAGCCATAATACTTGCCAATGTCAGTCAACATCATGCCATACCAACACTGGCTTCCTCGCCGCCTGCGTTTCATCCAGCCGCCGCCGGATGGCCATCACGGGTGCGGCATGAATAGCCTCGGTATCACCCGCCTCACACTGTTCAGCGATTTCCAGCATGGCATCGCAGAAAGTATCCAGCGTATCCTTCGATTCGGTTTCGGTTGGTTCGATCAGCATGGCGCCATGCACAATCAGCGGGAAATAAATGGTCATTGGATGAAAACCCAGATCAATCAGACGCTTGGCAATATCCAGTGTCTTCACGCCATGTTTGTTCTGAATTTCATCGGTCAGCAGACATTCGTGCTTGCAGAGGCCGGAGAACGGGAGATGGTAGGCGTCGGCAAGGCGTACCCGCACATAATTAGCATTGAGGACCGCATCTTCGGCAACCTTGTGCAAATGTTCGCGGCCAAAGGCGGCGATATAGGCCGCTGCGCGCAGCAGCACACCCGTCTGCCCGATGCTGCCGAATACCGGGCCAATACTTTGTTTGTAAGTCTTAACGATGTTATAATCTTCTCCATCCTGTTCAATACGGGGCACCGGCAGAAAGGGTTGCAGGATATCGTTCACAGCCACCGGGCCACCGCCGGGGCCGCCACCGCCATGTGGTGTTGCGAAAGTCTTGTGTACATTGATGTGCAGGCAGTCAATGCCCATATCGCCGGGGCGTGCGATGCCGACCAGTGCATTCAGATTGGCGCCGTCGCCATAGACCAGAGCGCCTGCTTCGTGCACAAGGCGGCAGATGTCGACGATGTCCGATTCAAACATGCCGGTCGTGTTCGGATTGGTCAGCATCAGCGCCGCGGTTTCGTCATCCAGATTGGCGTGCAACACGTCCAGGTCAATCCGCCCATCCGCCCCGGACTTGATTTCCACCGTATGCATACCCGCCAGTACCGCGCTGGCCGGGTTGGTGCCATGTGCGGAATCGGGCACCAGTACCTTGCGGCGTTTCGTATCGCCGCGCGAATCATGATAAGCACGAATCATCATTATACCGGTAAGTTCGCCATGTGCGCCTGCCGCCGGTTGCAGGGTTACATACGGCAACCCTGAAATTTCACCCAGCCAGGTTTGCAACTCATACAAAAGCGACAGCACGCCCTGTACCGAGTCCTCCGGCTGATCGGGGTGGACATGGGCCAGACCCGGCAGACGAATCACTTGTTCGTTGACGCGCGGGTTGTATTTCATCGTGCAGGAACCGAGCGGATAAAAGCCCGTTTCAATACTGTGATTCCATTGGGAGAGGCGCACAAAATGGCGCACCGCCTCCGGCTCGGACAAGCCCGGAATACCGGCGGGCGCTTTACGTGCAAAGGCTTCCAGTGCCGCCGGAACATCGCTTACCATACCCGGCAAACTGATGGATTCAAATGCCTCGCGGGCATGTTCAAACAGCAATGGCTCTTCATGCTGGATGCCAGAGGTTGCGGAATACTTCATGCGGCGGTCTCCAGTGTCTGAAGATATGCGATGATGTCATCTTCCCCGATCATTTCCGTGGTGGCAACCAGCAGGTGACGGGGTCCTTCAGAGGCATCCAGTTGTTCCAGTGGAATACCTGCAAAAATATTTTGCCTGATCGATTCGTCCATAAAACGATTTCGCGCAGCCTGATCGGTGAAAGACAAGACCGTTTCATTGTAATGTGCACCGGGTGCCGCCTGTACGTGTTTGGGAAGCCCTTCGACAAGCCGGTGCAGTGCGGCAGTTGAATGCCGGGCAACTGTTTTCAGTCCTGCATCGCCCATCAATGTCATATAGGTAGCCGCGGCCGTACACATCAACCCCTGGTTGGAGCAGATGTTGCTGGTCGCTTTCTCCCGACGAATATGTTGTTCGCGGGTGGACAGGGTGAGCACAAAACCACGTTTGCCGTCCAAATCCTCGGTCATGCCGCACACGCGCCCCGGCATCTGCCGGACGTATTGTTGCTTGCAGGTAAACAGACCCAGATGTGGCCCACCGAATCCCATCGGAATGCCCAACGACTGGCCGGAACCGACGGCGATATCCGCGCCGTATGCACCGGGCGGATCAATCAGGGCGAAAGCGGTTGCATCGGAAAAGGCGACGACCATCAGGCATTTGTGCGCATCGCAGGCGGTGCGCAAAGGTGTCAGATCGTACACTGAGCCGTAGAAATCGGGATATTGGACAATGACGCATGCGGTCCGGTCATCCAGCGCCTTGATAACTGCATCAAGGTCGGTGCCGAAGTAAGAAAGGGGACAAAGACGCAAAAAGGGGACAGTTTCACTTTTTCGTTCCGAAGAAAGTAAATTGTCCCCTTTTTCACGGCCCCTTTTTACTTCAACGTACTCGCCATCAAGGCGGGAGAGGTAGTTTTCCGTGACGGCGCGATAGCGTGGATTGACCGATCCCGCGATGACAACACGGGGCTTGCGCGTGATTCGCCGCGCCATCAGGGCCGCTTCGGCCACCGAGGTGGATGCGTCGTACATTGAGGCGTTGGATACCTCCATGCCGGTCAGCCGCGCAATCATGGTCTGGAATTCAAACAGCGTTTGCAGCGTACCCTGTGCGATTTCCGGCTGGTAGGGCGTATAAGCCGTTAAAAATTCACCGCGCGAGATGACATAATCCACGACAGCGGGTACAAAATGGTAATAGGTTCCGTTCCCCAGAAAACAGCGGGTGTTGCCGGCATGCCGGTTGGCTTCGGCGGCCTTGGTGAATTTACGCACGATACCCGCCTCGGAGAGCGCATCCGGCAGGTTCAGACTGCCGGGATCATGGTGAAATTCCGCGGGGATATCGGTAAACAGATCGCGTATCCCGTCAATGCCAATGGTTTCCAGCATGGCCTGTCTGTTATCGTCGGTATGGGGAAGAAACCGCATTGCTCCATCCTTATTTTCGCCACAGGGGACACAGAGAAAAATGTTTGTGACGAGGTCCTGTTACCTGCCGAATCGATTAGACTCATGGGGGTGCCTATGGCTTTTCCAGTAACATTTTCCGTCTTTATTTTGCGCCCTCCGCGCCCCCTGCGGTGAATATGTCGTTATTCCTCGAGAAACGTATTGTATTCGTCGTCACTCAACAATTCGGTGGTATCGCCGCTCATCTTCACTTTGGCGATCCAGCCCGCGCCATACGGGTCGGTGTTCACCTGTTCCGGAGAGGCTTCAAGCGCTCCGTTGACTTCCATCACTTCGCCAGCCACCGGTACATACACATCGGACACGGCCTTGACTGATTCCACGACAGCACAGGCTTCGCCGGCATCCACTGTACGTCCGACTTCCGGTAGATCGACAAACACGATGTCACCGAGCGCTTCCTGTGCATGATCCGAAAGACCGAACGTTGCCACATCGCCCTCAATACGCACCCATTCATGTTCTTTGGTGTATTTCAAATTTTCCGGAATCGTCATGTCTCAATCTCCATTTCTTTACCGCAGAATGCAATCAGGAAAACCACGGGTCTTCTTTGCATCCTTTGCGGCGTATCACCTTCTTACATTGCTGCGCACGAAGGGCGTAGCTGTTCTCTCCGCCGGGATCCGTTTGTTACGAATTTCCACGCTCCATTCGCCGGATTTCGCATGTTCCGGTTTCACATAAGCCAGCGCAACCCCCCCGGCCATGGGCGAATGCATGCCGGACGTAATTTCGCCGCTCTCCATGCCATTCGCATAAACTTTGTAGTGCTCGCGTGGAATACCGCGTTCGCTCAGTTTCAGTGCAATCAGATGTTTTTTCGGCCCTTCGGCCTTACGGGCTGTCACAGCATCCCGTCCGATGAAATCACCCTTTTCCAATCGGGTAATCCACATCAATTTTGCTTCCACGGGCGTGATCGTATCGGAAATTTCGTGGCCATACAGCGCATAGCCCATTTCGGTGCGCAGCATGTCGCGTGCGGCCAGCCCGATCGGCTCGGCACCCTCCGCCAGCAGTTGTTTCCAGATTTCCACGGAGATGCCGTTGGGAATATAAATCTCAAAACCGTCTTCACCGGTATAGCCGGTACGTGAGATGATGGCCGTGACACTGTTTATTTGAGCCTGTGCAAACTTGTAGTAGCCGATGGATTCGAGATCGGTATCCACCAGCGATTGCAGCATGGATTGTGCCTTCGCACCCTGCAATGCCAGCAACGTGGTATCATCAGATTCATCCGTAACCGCGACATCAAAGTTTGTGGCTTCTTCCTGCAAATGCGCGATATCTTTATGCCGATTGGCAGCATTGATACACAGGTAGTATTCGGCATCGGATATTTTATAGACGGTCATGTCGTCAATGAATGTACCGCCCTCATTGAGTAGCGCCGAGTATTGCACCTGCCCATTCACCAGTTTCGATACATCATTGGTGGTGACATATTGCAGGAATTTAGGGCTATCCGTTCCGCTGATTCTCACCTGCCCCATATGAGAAATATCGAACAACCCCGCGCCATCGCCACGCACAACATGGTATTCCTTCAGTGCTCCCGCCGGATATTGCACGGGCATGTCAAAACCCGCAAATGGCACCATCTTGCCACCGAGCGCAATATGTTCTTCATAGAGTGGCGTTTTCGCCAAATTATTCATGATAACTTCGCAAAAAGTCATCATCACTCACGTGTATCGCCAAGATGTTCCCTGAATGCCTGCACCGTATTGGTCAGAAGCATGGTAATGGTCATCGGGCCAACCCCGCCGGGAACCGGCGTGATCCATGCCGCGCGTTCGGCGGCCTCGTCAAATTCCACATCGCCAGTGAGTTTTCCCTCGTTCGTGCGGTTGATGCCGACATCAATGACGGTGGCGCCCGGTTTAATCCATTCGCCCTTGACCAGGCCCGGTTTCCCGGCGGCCGCGACGACAATATCAGCGCGCTCAATATGCTGCCGTAAATTTAATGTAAATTTGTGTGTAACCGTGATCGTAGCCCCTGCCAGCAGCAGTTCCATGGCCATGGGGCGCCCAACGATATTTGATGCGCCGACAATGACTGCTTCCTGTCCGTGCAGATCAATGCCCGTTTGTTCCAGCAGTTTCATGCAACCGAATGGCGTACAGGAGCGCAATGCAGGCATGCGTGCGGTCAAACGGCCGACGTTGTACGGGTGAAACCCGTCCACATCCTTGCCCGGATCAATGGCTTCGATAATGGCTTCGGGGTCAATGTGTTCGGGTACCGGCATTTGAACCAGAATACCATCCACCTTCGGATCAGCGTTGAGTTCCGCGATCAGGCCCAAAATATGTTGCTGGCTCGTTTTTGCGGGCAGTGTTTGTGAGAAAGTATCCGATTCAATGCCAACATCCACGCACGCTTTCTTTTTGTTGCGTACATAGATTTGTGAAGCAGGGTCTTCGCCGATCAGGATCACCGCCAGTCCGGGCGATCTCCCGTGTTTCGCCACCAGTTCCGCGGTATCGCGTCTGAGACACTCTCGCAAACGCGCGGAAAGTGCCCGGCCATCAAGAATTTGTGCTGTCATGGGCGTGAATTGTTGCAGGAAGTGCCTCTGTGGACAATCATGCTTATTCGGTTACCTTTTTCCTCAGTGATTTTAATTGGCCGCGTTTGTTTTTATTCTCCAGGCGCCGTTTTATTTTTCTCCTGA
>CAYOUW010000118.1:0-5677 GCA_964407235.1 uncultured Zetaproteobacteria bacterium
GACGGGTTTTTTAGCCTGAACGATTCAGGTTATTTATTGACGCCTCCTTAGCATCGCCACGTAACGGCTTCATTCACAAGGGGCTGGATTTCTGTTATTCAAGAGAGTCACGAAATGAAAAACTGTCTGAAGGCATTGTTATTGTTAATCGCCCTGGCCGGCACCGGCGCCGCCGAAGCGGAAACGCTTGGCAAGATCGTGAAGAAGGGCGTCTCGACCTTCAAGAATCTCGAGGTTAACGGCTATGTGCGCAGCTACTATTTCACCCGGCGGTTCGGCCCGAGCAGCACAACCAAAAAGCATGACCTGAAGGCGTTCAGTTTGGCCACACGCCTGAATGTGATGACGGACCCTTCCGCCAACGGTTTTGGCCTGGGAGCCACCCTTTTGACCGCGCAGTCGCTGGGAATGAACAACCCTCTTCCGGGCAACACGGATAATTCGCTGATGGGTCCAACCAGTGAGGTCTACGCACTGGGCCAGTTGTACGTGCAGTACAGGCAACCGCGGTACATGATTCGCCTCGGCCCCCAGATGCTTCACATCCCATGGATGGGCAAATCGGACACGCGCGTCATGCCGGCGTCATACGAGGCCGCCTTGCTCGATATCGTCCCGATCGATCACCTGCACATCTATGCCGTCCGCGAATACAAATTCAAGAGCCGCACATCAGGACGCTATTTCAGGGATAACCTGTACTACCCCCACACATGGGGAGGAGACTCGTCTTATGGCGGTCAGCCATTCACGGTCTCCGCCACAGCTCCGGGCGCCGAGGGCACGCTGGCTTTCGGCGCGACTTATGCCAACCGGGGTCTGAAAGTGCAAGCCTGGTACTTAAACTTCTACAAGTTTGCCCACACTTTTTACGGACACGTCAAATATACGGTCGACACGGGTGCCAGTATTACTCCGTTCTTCGGTATTCAGTATTTGAGGCAGAAGCAGAGCAACAGTATGTTCAGCCAGCAAAATGTAACCGCCAACGGTCTGGGCGGAAACGTCAATACAACGGTTGATGGCGCGAGGGCCGGTGTGAATATTCCGCACGGAAATATCTACATCGCCTACAATAAGGTGTTTTTCCATGCCGATGCATTCGGCGGCGGTCAGATTATCTCCCCGTTCACGAATAACTACGCGACTGATCCGCTGTGGACCACCTCGATGCTCCGCGGTCTCGTGGAGCTGGGTCCCGGTCGCGCCTGGAAGATTAAGGGTACGTACAAGGTGTTGCATGATCAGTTGAAGCTGGTGACAGCCTATACGGAATACTACACTCACTTCAAGAGCAGAAGTAACAACCTTTACTTCAATGCGACCTACTCGTTTTCCGGCGCCTACAAGGGCCTTTCGTTGCGTGACCGTATTGAAATCAGCCGGGGTCATGCCGCCAATGGCGCGAACAGGTTCATCTACAACCGTGTGATGATACAATATAATTTTTAACCCGGAACCTGTCGCGCCGATCTGATGGAACAGCTTGATGGATGTGTCAGGATGCGGTCATGGAATCTGATGGACTGAAGGCGTTGATTCGTGCAAAGGCGCTGGAACATGGTTTTGAACTGTGCCGTTTTGCCCGGCCGGACGTATCTGCATTACATCAGAGCAGATATCAGGCATGGGTGGCCACCGAAATGTACGGTGAGATGGTCTGGATGGCCGAAGAGAACCGCGTAGAACGGCGCAAACAGCCTGATTCGATGCTGGACAATGTCCAGGCTGTTATCACCGTGGGCATGCACCACACGCCGCCGCCGTATTCGCTTGAAAATTCGAAATCCGGACAGGGCAGGGGAGTGATCGCTGCCTATGCGCATGGAGACGACTACCACGAGGTGATGAAAAAGCGCCTGAAGGCCCTGGCGCACGATCTGGATGAAATTCTGGGAAAACATGACCAGCGCGTCTATGTGGATACCGCACCGGTGCTGGAGCATGCGCTGGCCGAAAATGCGGGGCTGGGCTGGCAGGGCAAGCATTCGTTGACTATCAATCGGGACAAGGGATCATGGATGATGCTGGGAGAGGTGTTCACCACTGCCGGAATCGAACCGGATAAGCCGGCAAACAACCATTGCGGAACCTGCACGGCCTGCATGGATATTTGCCCCACAAAAGCGATCGTTGCACCGTACGTGGTGGATGCGCGACTGTGTATTTCGTATCTGACGATTGAATTCGACGGGTTTATACCACGTCAACTTCGCCCGCTGATGGGTAATCACATTTTCGGTTGCGATGATTGTCAGATGGTTTGTCCGTGGAATCGTCATACCGTTGCGCCCGATTCGGACCTGCTCGCGCCGCGCGAAGGGAATCGATTGCCTGAACTCACCAGCCTGCTGGCGCTCGATGACGAAGCATTCCGGCAGCGCTTCCGCAAGTCCCCGGTCAAACGGACGGGCAGGGGAGGCTTGCTGCGCAATGTATGCATTGCCATGGGCAACTCGGGTGATGCAGGCTTTGCGCCTGCCTTGACGGGCGCGCTGACGGATACGGAAGCCTTGATTCGCGGACATGCGGCCTGGGCGCTGGGACAGCTTGCAAGCAGAACAAACCACGGACAGATTGGCGCGGCCATGAAACAGGTGAAGCAGCAGGAAAATGACGAGAATGTACTCGAAGAAATATCTTTATCTATTGATAATATAAGGAGTTATTATGGTTAAACCCGAGGCTTTTATCTTTGATCTGGATGGCACGTTGGTGGATGCGCTGCCGGACATTTGTGCCAATGTTAACCGAGCGTTAAAATCGTTGGGATATGATTTCGAGCTTTCGCTGGAGGAGACCCGGCCGCATGTCGGCGGCGGCGCGCAGAAACTGGCCGCCAGCATTCTGGGCAAGGGTATGGACGATCCCGATACTATGGCGCTATATCACGCATTTGCCGATATTTACGAACAACACCCCGCCGATTTCAGTAAGATGTTTCCGGGCGTGATGAAAACACTGGACGCGCTCAGGAAACGCGGCATTCCGATGGCCTGCGTTACGGCCAAACCGGCCAGGGCGCGCGTGCAGGTGCTGAATGCGCTGGATCTTACGCCGTACCTGACGCATGCGCTGTCGTCCGAGGACGGCTTTGCCAGGAAACCCGCACCGGACATGCTTGTCGAGTGCTGCCGGGTGATGGGCGTGAAGCCGGAAAATACGGTGATGGTTGGGGATACCCGCTTTGATATCGAGGCTGGATTCAATGCCGGTTGCCATACGGTCTGTTATTGCGAATATGGTTATCAGGCATTGCCGAATGAATTTGAAGGCAGGGTGCTGCACCTGAAGGCATTAACCGATCTGCTTGAGATTTTTAACCTGAACTGTTCATAAGCGCTACGATTTATGGATAGTTCAGATTGATGACTGACTCACGGCGCATCACCGGCATCTACGGTATCCTTCCGGCGGATATCCCACTGGAGACTTTGCTGTATAAGGCCGAAGCGGCGCTCAAGGGTGGTGTGAAAACATTGCAATTGCGGGATAAAAAACGGAGCTTCAAACGCGGGATGGAAAGGGCGCAGGCATTGCATGCGCTTGTGCGGGCGTATGATGGCCTCTTCATCATCAATGATTCCGTGCAACTGGCGCTGGAATCCGGCGCCGATGGCGTACACCTGGGATCGGAGGATATGAAAAATATTGCTACGAGCCGGACGGAAGTAGGGCATGCATTGATCATCGGCGCTTCATGCAAGGGCGATGCCGCCTTTGCCCGGCATGTGCTGGATGAAGGCGCGGATTATGTGTCTTTTGGCGCAGTTTTTCCCACCATCAGTAAAACAGACGCAACGCCGATCGGTTTGCCGCGACTGGCCAAGGCGCGGCGCATCTTTCCCAAAGCCAACATTTGCGCCATCGGTGGCATCGCACTGGAATCCCTGCCTGTCGTGAAAGCAGCCGGGGCTGACTGCGCCGCGGTCATTTCAGCTTTGTTCGACGGGAATGATGTTGAATCCATGGCTCGAAGCATGGTTGAAACATGGGACCTTGAAACATGAGGAAACATATCCATGGATAAGCAGTCCGTTTGCCTGACGATTGGCGGATCAGACTCCTGTGGCGGGGCGGGAATTCAGGCCGATTTACGCATCTTTGAACGGTTTGGCGTTAAGGGATGCTCGGTGGTCACGGCTCTGACTGCGCAGAATCCGCACGAAATCCTGCGTATTGAACCGGCTTCTCTGGCTCAAATTGATGCGGAAATTACGGCGATTTTTGGTTACTTCGATGTTGTGGCGGTTAAAACCGGCATGCTGGCGGATGCGGAGCATATCGCGGTCATTTCGGCCTTGCTCGATGAATATTATGTCGGAAAACCACTGGTCGTTGATCCGGTGATGGTAGCCAGCTCCGGCCAGCGTCTACTGGATGAAGGTGCGGTACAAACACTAAAAGAGTCGCTCATCACCCGGACTACGCTGATCACGCCCAATCTGAGTGAAGCCAATGTGTTGCTGGGCCACGCCATAGATAATCCTGTTGAAGATGCAAAAGCCCTGGCATCCAGCATGGGCTGCGCCGCATTGCTCAAGGGAGGACACGGGGAAGGGGATATGTTGATGGATGTGCTATGCGAAAAAAATGGAGAACTCACGCGCTTTGCGTACCCGAAGCAAACCCTGAATGTTGCACGGGCGCATGGAACAGGCTGCCGCCTGGCATCCGGTATCGCTGCTTCATTGGGATTGGGTAAAAATTTGGTAAATTCAGTGGATGCTGCTATTAAGCGTTTGCAGGAAGATTTATAAATCGACAGCTTGCGCTGCAAGCCCATGATTTGCGCGCCCATTTGTTTTAGCTTCCTGATAGAGCAATTCCAGTGCATCAAGGTCAAGATCGGCCAGGTTCAGTTTCCGTTCGGCTGCCAGAGATTCCATGGCGCGAAAACGATTTGCAAACTTTCTGTTGGTATGCATCAGCGCCAGTTCCGCATCAATATCCAGCTTGCGGCCCAGATTCACCATGGTAAACAGGACATCACCAAATTCATCCTCAATTCTTGATGGATCGGCATGGCTACGCACCTCATGAGTCAATTCACGCAGTTCTTCCTCCATTTTTTCGATCACATCGCTGGCTTTAACCCAGTCAAAACCAACGCGGGAAGCACGCCGTTGCTGCTTGTGGGCGTAAGCAAGAGCCGGTAAGGGAGGAATACCATCCATCAAGCTGATCCGATCCTGGTGCTCAGCATCCTTTAACTGTTCCCATTGCCGTGAAGGATCGTTCATCTGAACGCCGTTGAATACGTGTGGATGACGGTAGATCATTTTATCGATCAGCGCATCCACGACATCATCCAAATCAAAGTGTTTCTCTTCAGAAGCGATCCGGGCATAGAAAATAACCTGCAACAGCAAATCACCCAGCTCGCTCTTTAATGCATGCCATTCATCGTGCTGAATTGCCTGATCGATGGCTTCCAGCACTTCGTGGGTTTCCTCCAGCGTGTAGGTGCGTAAGGATGACAGCGTCTGCTTTTTATCCCAGGGACAATTCTCACGTAATACATTCATAAGTTCTTTTAACTTACTGTAATAATTATCTTTATCTCTTATTAATTTTTGCATATACTTCCTTTAATCCAAGCTTACCCGCAACCAATCCTTGCTCAGGCGTTGCCTGTCTGCATGCATTCCCAACAGTTTCAGCGTAACCATGCCAC
>CAYOUW010000119.1:0-3786 GCA_964407235.1 uncultured Zetaproteobacteria bacterium
TCGGTGCACTCACCAAGCATATACACGCGCTCGATCTTTCGCTACGGTTTGTGGAGAGTTGAGCACGAGGGCCAAGACGGAGTTCCAGCGTAGCCGTTTGCCTTTTACCCGGTGAAGGATTAGGGTCTTACAGGCATGGGCGCAGCAGGGGGTAAGGAACGAAATCATGTCACCATATAGACTACACTTATCCCAATATCAGCCCATTCTGCCTATATGACTGTTCGAGAGCTAGGAATTTAAAGTGGCCCGAAAAAAGAAGGCTGTACATAAGCCCAATATTGTCGAACAGCAGGTGCTTGCGGAAACGGGGCGGCGAAGCTATGAAATGCTGCGTTTAAGCCGGGTCCGGTACGAAGATAACCCCTACACTTTTATCGATCTTCGATTATTTCAACGTGGCTACAATTGGAAGGACGACACTGAACAATATCACCCGACGAAAAAAGGCGTCCAATTAAAGGAAGAGCAATTTCAAAGGCTAATCGGCGCATGGACGCTAGTTCCATCATTGTTATTCCACCCGACCATTACGAAAAAATCATTTCCCGCGCTAAGAAGGGAAGAGTACGATACGGCTGTATTTCGCGCTTTCAAAGCCGTCGAAGTCGAAGTCCGAAAATTGAGTAGGCTGCCGAACGCTGTGGTTGGCACTGCCTTGATGCGGAAAGCATTCGATCCGGATCACGGTCCTCTGACGGACAATAATGCGCCTGTTGCGGAAAGAGAATCCCTTGCTCACTTGTTTGCAGGCGCGATCGGAAGCTATAAGAATCCGCACAGTCATCGCGACGTGGAAATAGGCTACAACGAGGCGTTCGAAATGTTATTGCTCGCGAGTCATTTATTGCAGGTATTGGATCGTGTGACCAAAAACGCTCTCTAACAATTTGCTCAACCTGACAGCTTACAGGCAGCTTGTTCGAGGTTGCTGCGCAATTTTCGCATCGAACAAGCTGCCTGTAAGCTGCGGGTTAGCAAGACGTTAGGTTGTATGGAGCGCTAATCTTAATGTGGGGAAAAGACGGTAAATCAATAAAGCAACGAATGCTCCTATGGCTTAATGGAATCCGGTTTTCCTATAAGATACGGAAGAAAGGGAAGTTATTCGAGATAACACTGCCTGAACGATACAAACGGCCTGTACGTTGGATAAAGATACTTGCTACCGTAATCGGCCTTCTTTCGGCCTTTTTCGCATTTGAATCTAGCGGCATTGCATTTCTATTTGGGCTTGGGCTTTATCTTTTAACGTCCATAGTTGAGAGAATACTTTTTTCATATACGAGCATGTATATTCACCCTCTACCTGGTTTTGAGATAGAGAAAGAAAAATGGCTGGGTTCTATTTTTGGGTTTGCACAACAGGACGGTAACCCACACGATATTCCGGTAGTAGGGATGATCCTTAAGGATGAGGATTACGCTAGAAAAATATATTCGCTGTTGATGGCCTGGACCAACGGGAATACAAATGATCGGGATAGGCACGTTTGCGTTAGCGCAGTACTGGTCGAAGATAATAGCTACATATTTTTTGTTTATCCGAGCTTAGATCGAAAGCCTGCGAAACGATTCTTTGATTCAGTAGAAGAAAAGAGGAAAAAAGAAGCGCCTGATGATGTGCACCACAAAATGTTTATGCAGCTTACTTTAGGGAAACGTTGCGAAATTACAGAGCAATCCTATTTTAAAACATTTAGACGCCGATATAAGGCTGGTGTGCCATTTTTATTTCAGTTCGTTGTTCCCAGTGAGAATGGTGCACCTAGGCAGGTAACAGGAATTCCAGAGCTAGTATTTTATTACCTCAAGATTATCGAAAAAAGAGATCTCACGAGAAAGGACATTGAGTACGATCTTATTCGAATCCTGGGTGATTAGGATAGTGAGCCATAGGGGTCTTGTATTGCCATATTCTATGGGGTATCCTGCAATAATGGCATGCCAGCTTTGACTTGAATATCCTGGTGCGCTCTACCATCTGACTTACCCGTGGTAATGGGCACGAATCGATCTATCTCGATGACGAAGATCGGGTTGGGCTCTTGCCTCCTCTGTCGCGCGCTTTAGCTGGCGCATGCACGCCTACTGCCTGATGAGCAATCACCACCACCACCACCACCTGCTGGTGGAAACACCGCAAGCGAATCTTTCTCGCGGCATGCGCCAGATCAACGGCGTCTATACCCAGCGATTTCCTGCTCACATGCAGATCGCCACGCCGCGATGGTGGCCGCATATCGATCAGGCCATTATTCACTCGCAGCTATCGGCCACCACTTCGGCGTACACTACAGTACAGTAAGCCGCACAGTCAGATCGGCGGAGGAGTCAACGTGATACGGCAATGCAAGACCTAATCCCATTACCTCTACAATAGACCGCATATTGCCACTGCGTTAGGCGCCAAGTTTATATGACCATGACAGATTGCAGAAACCGGAGAGAGGCAAGGTGCAAATTGGAATACGAGATAAAGAAAGACTCTGAATGGCTTGTCCGAGAAGAGCTGAATATCTACAAGGCTAGGGACGAAGGGATTCTTGGTCGGAAGCGTAAGCGATTCCACTTAATAGATGTGTTCGCCGGGGCTGGCGGCATGACTCTCGGGTTCTCGAAGATGTTCGGGCATGCGTTCGATCCCGTATGGGCTAATGATTTTAACGATGATTGCGTACGCACATATCGCAGAAACTTTGGAGACCACTGTGTGGCCGGTGATATCGTGGACATTCTCAACGATCCGGCAACTGAGATCCCGCCCGCTGATGTCGTCATTGGTGGCCCACCGTGTCAAGGATTCAGTCTCCTGAACAAGAACCGCGAGGGCGATCCGCGGAAGCAGCTTTGGCGTCCGTTTCTTGAGATTGTCGAGCGATCCGGTGCCCAAGTGTTCGTCATGGAGAATGTGCCGCAGCTCCTGGGCTCATTTGAGCATGGCGAAATTGTGGGCACGGCAGAAACGATGGGTTTCAAGTGTTGTGGTGGAGTGCTATCAGCGGCCGATTACGGTGTACCGCAGACGCGCCGGCGGGCGTTTATTGTCGGGTGTAAATTCTTTGATCCATCCCTAGTTTTCCCACCGCGTAGGTCACTCTACGATCCACGAAAAGGAAGTGCACAGATATCGTTTCTCCAAAGCGACGGGAAGGGGTATCTGCCCGGCGCCGTAAAGTGGCGCACGGTGCGCGATGCTATCGCGGATCTTCCACGACCAAAGGGAACGGATATTCGTAACGAGTCTCCTCCTCTTGATCTACACTTCGGACGTTCCCCTACTCCGAAGAGTATGGCTCGGTACCGGGCCATACCCGAAGAGGGTATGAATCGCTTCGATCTGCAAAAGCGCGCACCGGATCTGACGCCCGGCTGTTGGATCCGGAAGAAAACCGGCGGTACGGATCTCTTCGGCCGTCTCTGGTGGGATCGCCCGGCTTTTACTATTCGGACAGAGTTCTTCAAGCCGGAAAAAGGTCGGTATTTGCACCCGAAGCAACACCGGCCGATAACGCACCGTGAAGCTGCGCGCTTACAGTCATTTCCGGATGAGTTCGTATTCACGGGATCAAAAATTGAGATAGCACGTCAGATCGGTAATGCAGTACCGCCGGCCTTGGCTGCACGCATTGCTGATGTGGTGTTTATGCTTCTTACGATGAATAGTCGGTAACAAATATGACCGATGTATTTACAAAGGAGAAGCGAAGTTGGATTATGAGTCGCATCAAAGGACGCGATACAAAACCGGAAATCCTGGTTCGGTCGATAGTTCATCGGATGGGA
>CAYOUW010000119.1:3886-5621 GCA_964407235.1 uncultured Zetaproteobacteria bacterium
GATGGGAACATTGAGCGTGATAAGCGCTTACGAAAGGAGCTACGCCGTATGGGCTGGAAGATGCTTATCATATGGCAGTGTGAGACCCTGAAGCCGGAGAAATTGTTGAAGAAGCTGGAGAGGTTTCTGTATGACGAGTGAACGCGAAAGTGTGAAGCAAGCCGATCCGGAGGCAGTGCGGAAAACAGTCGCTAAGTTGATTAAGAACTTCGAAGCGGAGCTTCGATCAGGGGAACTTCGATCGAAAGTGCTTGCATTAGTCCCGATCTTTCATGAGCTTCGTGACCTTGGTAAGGCTTTGATTCCGGCCGAGTACGCATCGGCAGCGAGAGATAGGATACTGTACTATTTCCGCGAGTATCCTGGGACGATCATCAACGGCGATGAGTTGCTCGTCGTCTCGGGGATTCAAGAGTATGCACGGCGTTTGCGTGAGCTACGCGTGCAGTTCGGCTGGACGATTGTAAGCGGGGTCACAATCAAGGAAATGCGCGAAGAGGAAGCCGATGAAGTCCCGAACAAGCTAAAGGCTATGAGGCCGAACGAGTACGTCTTGCTAAGCGCCGAAGAGGATCGTGAGGCAGCACACCGTTGGCATGTGGCGAACGCGATACGCAAGCAACGTGGATCCGTGCGCGAGAAGATCTTGAATTTTCTGAAAGCTAATGTTGGGTATGGGGTGACGAACGAGGAGTTGCGCTACGTTTCCGGAGACAAGACAGAGTGGGCGCGTCGCGTGCGTGAGCTTCGAACGGAAATTGGTTGGCCAATTGCAACGAAAACTACCGGTCGTCCGGACTTAGGTGTCGGGGTATACGTGTTGCAGGCCGATCGGCAAAGTCCGGAACATGATCGGAGAATTCCAGACGATACTCGGCGGGAGGTGCTGCGTCGTGATGGGTATAAGTGCAAGGAGTGCGGATGGTCCCATGATGAATGGAACCCTTCCGACCCGCGGCATTTGGAACTGCATCACATCAGGCATCATGCGCGGGGCGGCGAGAACATTGAGGGAAATCTGAAGATACTGTGCACGGTTTGCCATGACAAAGTGCATCGTAAGGGAAAGGGGACGTAATGCCGGCTATCGCGACCCAAGGTCGGGTTATGATGAGTGATACTAACTGCGATAGCTTCGGCGTGCGTCTAAAATAGCATGTAAACGGACAGCCGCTACGCGCTGACGAACACAGTGGCGATAGGTGGTCAAGGGGAGGCATACTAAGGACATGAAGCCAAAAAAACGTATAGGGGTCTACCATTAGATTTTGCATGGTAGCGGAGGTCAAGCATCCCTGCTAGAGTAATCTATTGGCGGGGGTGTGGCTCTTGGGGTTGGCAGGCTTATGTGAGTTCTGCTCAGCTTCTGAAATGCCGCCCCCGTCATCTATGTGTCATCCGATCAAGTCTTTCGGGATGATGCCGATTCATGCGTGAATAGTGGCTCTGTGTTGTAGACGAGACTGCGGATGATGCTCTGGTTACACAAGGAGTCTTTATGGAAACCTTACTGGTAGGAGACGTATAGGGGTCAAGTCTTGTAATATATACCATATAGGGGCGGATTCAACTTCAAAGTGCAACACCCGAGTCATAAGGATGACATCGCAGTAACGTGAGGTTTGACAATCACTCAGGCAGACTACGGAGTATTCGGCCGTTCGTTCAGTGTTGCGGCGGGTGAACCATGCGGACGGGGCTGAGGTTGTGATGATCGAGGAACTCGCGTATGCCG
>CAYOUW010000120.1:0-5606 GCA_964407235.1 uncultured Zetaproteobacteria bacterium
TAGTAAAAGAGGATTGAGAGGCCAGATCAGGCGTGTATGGCCGCACAACCCATTGGTCAGGATTCCGATATCCTTTCCCTACATGTTGCTCCGTGATTCCATTGATGTGGCCCATTTTCAGTATGTAGCCCCTCCCGTATGCCCGTGCCCGACGATGGTAACGATCCATGATATATCATTCGAATTTTTCCCCGAATACTTCAAGCCGGCGGAACGCCGGCGGATGAAAATGCTAATTCCGTATTCCGCTAGAAAAGCCTCCCATATCATTACAATATCCGAGTTTTCCAAACGGCAAATGATAGAGACCTATGGCCTTGCGGAAGATAAAATCAGCGTTACCTACCTCGGCGTGTCCAACAGATTCAAACAGACACGGAATCCGGAAGTTTTGGAAAGAATTTTGTCCAGGTTCAAGATTCGCCGTCCGTATCTTCTGGGCGTGGGGAACATTCAGCCCAGGAAGAATCTGAAACGGCTGATTGCGGTTTATGCCAGACTGCTAAAAGAAGATCAGATAGACCATGAACTTGTTTTGGTAGGTAATCCGGCATGGAAATCAAGCGAGATCAAACATGCAATGGTTGACCATGGGTTACAGGATCGTGTGCATTTTACCGGCTATGTAACAGAGGATGAATTGGTGGCTCTGTATAACCTTGCCCATATTTTCGTGTATCCGTCACTTTATGAGGGATTCGGACTTCCTGTTCTGGAAGCGATGGCGTGCGGAACTCCGGTTGTGACTTCGAATGTCTCCTCGATTCCCGAGGTTGCGGGAGATGCGGCGCTGCTGGTTGACCCCCAAAGTGATTCAGAAATTAAAAATGCCATCATCAAACTTGTAAATAATCCCGAATTTTATTATACTATAGTTCAAAAGGGCATACAGCAGGCGAACCGCTTTGCCTGGGAGGAAACGGCAAAACAGACCTTTGGTTTGTACAACAGAGTTTCCCAGAACAGGTGATTCAACATGGCAATGGAACGTTCCGATAACCAAAGAATCAAAGCCAACATAGGTGGTTATGGCGCCGTGTTTGATCCGAAGTCTTCACAACCGCTTGAAATCACTACAGATGAGTACGCCCATGATCAAACTGAGGTAAACGCAGGGAAAGCATGTGATTTCCTTATCCCGATCTTCAAGGAAAAAGAAGCTTCAACGGTACTGGATATCGGTTGTGGCGTAGGTGTCATGGTCAAGACATTGCTCGATAACGGGCTTGATGCCTATGGAGTCGATTTGCTTGACCAGCAAGGATACTGGACGAAATTATCCATGCCGAAGGACAGGTTTTTTTTCGTGGACACGCATTGCCTGGAATTACCCTTTGATGATCATACAATAGATTTTGCCTTTACCTTCGGCGTAATCGAACACGTTGGAACTTCAAACGGGCATTCCGATCGTCTGACAGCATACCATGAGATAAGGAAACAATGGTTGAGAGAAATTTACAGAACGGTTCGCAATGGAGGGCACATTTTGATTGCCGGCCCCAACAGGGGGTTTCCGATCGATGTTGCGCATGGCCCTGATTCTCAAACTTCCAAACTGGAGCTGTCCATGAGTAAGCTATTGGGCATGACCATTCACAAGACATGGGGAGAGAATTTTCTTTGGAATTATAGAGATGTTGTAAATTATCTGGAAGGATTCAACTACACGGTGGAGGCATTAAATCCTTCAAAATTTCTAGGTTTTTCAAGAGTTCCGGATGTAATCAGGCCGCTTGCGAGATTTTATCTCAATAACCTGCCCTCAACGCTTCTGGGAAGCGGATTTAATCCATGGGTTATGGCTCTGATAGCAAAACACCATTCGTAAAGATTTGAGCCGAATTGAATCACAAGGGTTTTATTGCCATGCACCCATTTCATCACGGGAAGACAAGAATATTCATGACAAAGCTTGTCTTTCTATTTCTGATAACTTTGCAATCCAGCCCATGCATGGCAAATGGCCTTGACGATTTGATTGATCGATTTCGTCAATTTCAGCAAAAGATGGACGAGATTTTTCAGGAGACGGTGCCACCGGATTCCGGAACGCCTTCCGGCAAGGCGGCGGAAGCGGAAATTACTTTGCCCTTTGATACGGTAATTCAAATCGCGCTGCGGAAAGACAAAAAGCGGATGAACCGATTGATATTCGGGAACAATATTCAATGGGTTGATAAGGGCGACGGCATCCTCAACAGTGATGGCATAGGCTTTTCCGGGAGCATGCTGTCAAAGGTGAAAAGAATCAGCCCGACGATTTTAAGATATCCTGGCGGTTCCCAGAGCGATTTGTATCATTGGAGGGATGGCGTAGGGGACGTTAAGAGGAGGGGCGAAAACCTTCCGTTTGGCAGAAACAAAAAGCAGAAAGTATTTTTTGGGACAAAAAAATTTCTTGAACTTTGCGAGTTCACCGGGGCTCAGCCGTTAATTACCGTCAATGTTATTACAGGCTCGGCATCTGACGCCGCCGCATGGGTTTCTTATATCAATAAGCAGCCTCTGGAATCCTCGAGGACCGGAAACCGCCTGCCCAGGGTGACATTCTGGGAGATTGGCAACGAGCCGTACCTTCAGGAAGGGAATCGCTCCTTGTGGATCAAGCCCGAAGAATACGCCCGTCGAGCAACAAAATTTATTCGTGCCATGAAAAAGGCGGATCCATCCATCAAGGTAGGGATTGCACTCAGGTCCGATACCATCGGAGGAGTACCGGCAACACCTTATCAGGGCTATAACCAGGCGGTCCTTAAAGGATTGCGCGCCGGGTTTGACTATGTGGCGATACATAATGCATATATGCCATTTCTTCTCGACAACAAGGCTCCGGATAAACAAATCTACCAAGCGACAATGGCAGCGCCACGCGCTGTCGCGGATTCGATAGGCGGTACAGGAGAATTGCTGAAGCGCTATTTTCCTGACAAAAATATCAAAACTGCCGTCACTGAGTATAATGCACTGTTTACATACGATAAGAGTCGTACGGATCGCTATACAGCCTCGCTGGGAGGGGCGCTCTACGTGGCTGATATATTACGCCTCTTCGCGAATATGGATGATGTCCTTTTTGCTAATTACTGGTCATTATCTGATAACTGGTATTTCGGTGCGGTTACCAGTGACGGATATTTTGGTTCGGGCGACAGGCCAAGGCCCGTATATTATGTTCTCACCGAATTCCGCAAAATGATTGATGGGGATCTGTTGCGCACCGCTATCCGGACCGGAACCTTTGCTAATCGAAAGACAGGCCTGGTTCCCTCCATGAAGGATTCTCCACTGGTGACCGGAATAAGCGTCAGCGGACGAGATGGCCTTCGTGTCATGTTGATTAACAAAGATACAGGGCGGTCGTCTCGAATAGCGATTGTATTGCCGGAACAGTTCAATTCCGGTTCGTATTATGTTATTGGCGGCAAACATTACTTTTCTGGCGCCAGGGAAATCAGATTATCCAGGGGCAAGATCGAGTACAAAGGCCGGCAAGCGCGTATGACGTTACCCCCGCATTCCGTCGCATTCCTCCATTTCAGGTAGGGAAACCGAGCGAGCGTGTTCAGCAGCAGGATCAACCTTTCAGTGCCTGAAATGTCGGATGCCGGTAAATACCATGGTGATATCCTTCTCGTTCGCGGCAGCAATGACCTCATCATCGCGTATGGATCCACCCGGTTGAATCACAGCCGTCGCACCGGACCTGGCCAGCGCATCAATGCCGTCGCGGAAAGGAAAAAAAGCATCGGAAGCCACAGCCGATCCCCTGATCGTTTCACCGCCATGGCGTGCGGCGATTCGCGTGGAATTGATCCGGTTCATTTGTCCGGCGCCGATGCCCAGCGTGACACCGTTTTTCGCAAAGACGATGGCATTTGATTTCACATGCTTGGCGACCGTCCAGGCGAACAACATATCAATCCATTCAGCCTCGGTCGGCGTACGTTTGGTCACAACCCTGCAGGCATCGCGGTCGATAAGGTGGGCATCGCGTTCCTGCACCAACAAGCCACCATTGACGC
The DNA here is from genome assembly GCA_964407235.1 of uncultured Zetaproteobacteria bacterium. Lineage (GTDB taxonomy): Bacteria > Pseudomonadota > Zetaproteobacteria > Mariprofundales > Mariprofundaceae > JAUZQZ01. Next base: position 4,026 of record CAYOUW010000120.1, read on the forward strand.
GCTTGAATTCAAGGCCGCCATGCACGGGTTCTACGGACGGAGCCAGCAGCAGGCGCAGGTTCTTTCTGGCAGCGAGCGCTTCGCGCGCCGCATCCGAGAATCCCGGCGCAATGACTACTTCCATGAAGGTTTCCGCGATAAGTCGGGCAGTCGCATCGGTAAGTTCCCGATTAAAGGCCGCGACGCCGCCAAACGCCGATACCGAATCAGCCGCACGCGCTCGTTCGTAGGTGGCGGCCTGATCGGCGCCGGTCGCTACCCCGCAGGGGTTGGCGTGTTTGACGATGACGGCGGCATTGCCGGAGAAATCGCGTACCAGAGCAAAGGCAGCGTCGGCGTCAGCGATGTTATTGTAGGAAATCGCCTTACCTTGAAGTACGGGACAATCCGCCAGCGATACGCCCTCATCCTCGGGATCGGCGTAGAAGGCACCTGCCTGATGCGGGTTTTCACCATAACGTAGCGCATCGGAAGTCCTGATGAACTGGCGAGTAAAAATATCAGGGAATTTACGCTTGCTTCCGTCCGGATTCAGTGCTGAAAAATGATTGGTGATCGCGCCGTCATAGGCGGCTGTATGGGCAAAAGCCTTGACCGCCAGCGCCCGGCGTTTGTCTTCGCCCAGGCTATGATCATCAATGGATTCAAGAACCATTGCATAATCGGCGGGGTCAACCACCACCGTCACGAAACGGTGATTCTTGGCGGCGGCACGTACCATGCACGGCCCACCAATGTCGATATTTTCAATCGCATCGTCCATCGTACATCCTTCCCCGGCAATAGCTTCACGGAAGGGGTAGAGGTTCACGCAGACCAGATCAATGGCTTCGATACCGTGATCAGCCATGGATTTCAAATCTCCTTCGTTATCGCGCCGCGCCAAAATTCCTCCATGCACCCTGGGATTCAGCGTTTTCACGCGCCCGTCCATCATTTCAGGGAAGCCGGCGTAGTCGGAAATATCACGACATACGATGCCTGCGTCGCGCAGCAGTCTGGCCGTGCCGCCGGTGGAAAGAAGTTCAACATTCCGGTCGACAAGAGCCCGTGCGAATTCTTTCACGCCACGTTTATCGGACACGCTGATGAGCGCACGGGCGATGGTTCTTTCAGTGGACATGATTTTATCTCCAGAGACAATTTGAGAACTACTCGGCACCCCAAGGCTAGTGTCGATGGCGCCGGGATAAAAGGTTTTCCCTGACAGGCGTTTGAGACGGGATCAGGCGTGACAATGTCATCCGGCGATCTCAGACCCTCCGTGTCCTCTAGCCCTGCCCTCACGAAAATAGCGCATAGCCGGACCTTTCCCGTCGTTTTCGGGCCGCGTGCCAGTTCGGAAAAGAGGAAAAGCCAGCGTAACTACTCAGCACCCCCGTCTTTTGCCCTCTGGCGGCGTTCCTGCGATGCTCAAATCCTCACATATGACCCATATGCTACGGATTCTGCGCTTCTCGCACCTTGCCAGAGAACAAAATCCAGGGGGGTGCTGAGTAGTTACAAGCCAGCTATCCCTGAATTTCGTCCAGTGCGGTCTGTAACAGCGGTTTGGCCTCTTCAACAAGGCGGCTTAACTCG
>CAYOUW010000121.1:0-5537 GCA_964407235.1 uncultured Zetaproteobacteria bacterium
CCTAGCGTAAAAACAGGCGCCGGACAGGGGTGTTAATCGATCAGGACCTCATCCGGGCGCGCATGGCTCAAAAATTCGATGTTAGACATGCTTAAACCGTATGCCCCCGCATAGCCAAATACGGCAATATCACCGACATCGGCTGCTGCCACATACACGTTGTTGGCCAGTTTATCCGCACCGGTACACAACGGTCCGCCGAAATAGACCGATTCATTGCATACGGATTCCTGCCCGTCGAACAGCCTGGGCCGACCCATCCGAACGATAGACAGGGGGTGATTGATGGCCAGCGCCGCCGGTCGGCGAAAGTGGTTGATACCACCGGCGCAGATCACCTGCTTCTTGCCGCGGCTTTCCTTGATATCCAGAATCTCGGTACAGAACCAGCCGGAATCAGCAGCCAGATAGCGCCCCAACTCCAGAAAGAATGTTCGTCCTGAAAAACCGTGTTCATCAATCAGTTCCTTCAGCCCGTCGGCATAGGCAACCGGATCGAAATCACGGCCTGTTTCGAGGTAATCGACACCAAAGCCGCCGCCGAAATCAATGATGTCGCAGACTATCTCCGGATGCTGCGCCTCGACCGTTGTTGCCATGTCAAACACCCGTTCGCAGTTTTTGATCAGGTCGCCGACATTGAGTACGCCGGATGCGGCGTAGACATGCAGGCCGTGGAAGTTCAGGTGCGACAGGGCAAGGATGTGCGGCAGAACGGCGTGGAGTTTTTCTTCGTCGATACCAAACTTCTTGCTACCGCCGGAAAATGTCGTTTGCGCCTCGTGGATGTCGAAGTTGGCATTAATGCGCAGCAGGATGCCCTGTGTTCTGTCTAGCTCGGCGCATATGCGCTCAAGCCTGTACGCCTCAGTCAGTGATTCAATATGGATCGTGCGTATGCCGTGTTCCACCCCCCAGCGGAGTTCCTCCGGAGTCTTGCCGGGGCCGGTGTAGATTAATTGCGCCGGGGGAAAGCCCGCGGCGACCGCCTTTTCCGCCTCCCCCAGACTGGCGATTTCAATACCTTTCGCGCCAGCCTCGCGTGCCGCGGTAAGGAATGCCGGATGCGGATTGGCCTTCATGGCATAAAAGATCTCCACGCCCGGCGGTATCATCCGGGTCAATCGTTCAATCTTTTCGCGCATGGTTGAAGTGTCGTAGAGATAGCAATTCAGGGTGCCTTTACGGCTGGCTAATGCCTGAATTCCGGCTTCAACATGATCTGGAATTTGCATGGATTAAAGCCTGGCCGCCTTCAAACGTTGCGCAAGCTCGGCTGCCTTCTTCGGACCGTCCACGAGAGCCGCGCGAATATAATTGGAACCCGGATTGAGTCCATTCTGATCGCGGGCGGCAAGGTATGCGCCGGGAAATACGGTCACGGCCTGCTGTTCGAAGACATATTTTGCGAAAGTCTCGCCATCATTGACCGGAAGCCAGGCAAAGAATGAACCGGCGGGCGGCGCACCTTCCCCGTACGCATCGTAAAACGCAGCCAGACTTTGGCGATAGACATGCCGATGCTGTTGCACATGTATTTCATCCGACCATGCGGCAGCGGCGACATGTTGCAGCGGTAATGGCGTAGCGGAACCGGTGTAGCTGCGCCATTTGGCGAAACGGGCAATGAGATCTGCATCGCCGGCAATAAATCCCGACCGCATGCCGGGTAACGCCGAGCGCTTGGAGAGTGAATTCATGACCAGGCAACGCAAAAAATCCGTGCGGCCCGATTGCTGACACGCCGCGAGCAAGCCGATGGGCGGTATATCCCGATAAATCTCGGAATAGCATTCATCCGCCACGATGTAAAAATTATACGTGTCGGCCAATGCCAGCAGCTTCTCATAGTAGGCCGCATCCGCGACCCAGCCAGTCGGATTAGAGGGTGAACACACATAAATGAACGCCGTGCGCTGCCATATGTCCCGCGGTACGGCATCCGGGTCGGGAGCAAAGCCGTTACCCTCTATGCATGGCATGAAACAAGGTTCCGCGCCAGCCGTAATCGCCGCGCCCGGATAAATCTGATACATCGGATTGGGCATCAGCACAGAAGGTTTTGGGTGGCATGCCTCGGGATTGACCAGCGCATGGGCCACGGCAAACAGGGCTTCGCGCGTGCCGTTGGCGGTTAACACCTGCATCTCGGGATTGACGGATGAAAGACCGTAGCGCCGCATCAACCATTCACTAATGGCCGTACGCAGTAGCAGCGTGCCGCGGCTGGGCGGGTATTTGGAAAAGCCGTCCAGATGCGCATCCAGTGTTTCCCGCACATAGGCGGGGAGCGGCAAACGAGGCTCGCCTGCTCCGGCATCAATAGGCGTCAAATCCGGATTTGCCCGCACACCTGTCAGTAAAGTCTTTAACCGCTCGAACGGATAGGCACCCAAATGGTCCAGGCGCGGTTGTACGTGTTTCATTTCAGCATTTTTTCGGCACGAGCCCGGATGGGGGCGCTCCATGCGCCAAGAGTGCCTGCGGAATCTGCGGCGCGAATACGAAAGGCAAACGCCCTCCGGTAATTTCTTAAATTAAGCGCATGCGTCAGCACCTTTCCCTTCTGGCCGCGAATGGCCAGTTGCTCATAGAAACGCTGCCAAAATGCCGGACAATTGCAATGCGGATCAATTTCCGCCCGGTCAATCTGGTAACCGACGGGACCTGTCCCTCCGAGCAAGGTAAAGGTCAAACGCAGGCTGTTGCCGGCCATGTCATGTTTCAGCCTCTCGATATGGGGTGGCTTGCCGGTATCCACCTGCGGCATTTCCTTGCGTCCACAGGCGCCGAGTCCAACAGACCCGATCAGAACACCTGCCATCATCAGAAAAATGAGCCTCTTACGCATCCACATCCTCCAGCCGTTTTTTCCATCGCGCGCACTGCTCGCGCACCTGTGCCGGCGCAGTTCCTCCCACATGATTGCGCGCGGCGACACAAGCCTCTACCGAAAGTGCACGGACCATGTCCGCCGTCAGACGCGCATCAATGGCAGCGCAGGCGGATGCGTCCATATCATGCAAGACGATGCCCGCGTCAATACAATACGCAACGGCCTTGCCAACGATTGCATGCGCTTCACGGAACGGCACATCCGCCCGAACCAGCGCATCGGCCAGATCCGTAGCCGTGGAAAATCCCGTTGCCGCCGCCTCGCGCATGGCCTCTTTGTTCACGGCCATCCCCGGCAACATCCCGGCTAAAATGCGCAGGCAGCCTTCCAGTTGATCGCAGGCGTCAAAGGCCGCAGCCTTATCCTCCTGCATATCCTTGTTATAGGCCAGTGGCAATGATTTCATCGTGCATAGCATCGCCACCAGTCCGCCAAGGATACGGCCGGTCTTGCCTCGCACCAGTTCCGGCATGTCCGGATTCTTCTTCTGCGGCATAATGGAAGACCCTGTACAGAATGCATCGGAAAGCTCAACAAAGCGAAACTGTGCGCTCATCCACAGAATGAGTTCCTCGGAAAACCGCGACAGGTGTACGGCGCAAATGGCGCATGCGGACAGAAGTTCCATAACAAAATCCCGGTCCGAGACCGCATCCAGCGAATTGTGGCAAGGGCCGTCAAACCGGAGTTCCCTCGCCGTAAAATAGCGATCAATCGGAAAGGTCGTTCCGGCCAGAGCCGCCGCACCCAGCGGTGAGACGTTCATCCGGCGGCGGGCATCGGCCAGACGGCCGGCATCGCGGTTCAGCATTTCCACATAGGCCAGAAGATGATGGCCCAGGGTCACCGGTTGCGCCGTTTGCAGGTGGGTGAATCCCGGCATGATCGTGTCCGCATGTTCATGCGCCAGCGTCACCAGTACGCGTTGTAGCGAATAAACACGGATCAACAGTTCATCCACCCGTCGCCGCAAATAAAGGCGCATGTCAGTCGCTACCTGATCGTTACGGCTTCTGGCCGTATGCAGCCGCTTACCTGCATCGCCAATTTTAGCCGTCAGTCCGGATTCGATGTTCATATGCACATCTTCCAGCGCGATGGTGAACTGCATTTCGCCACGTTCAATGTCAGCTTCGATATCATTCAGGCCTTGCAGGATTTGTTTCACATCCTCGTCGGAAAGGATACCTTGCCGGCCCAGCATTTTGGCGTGCGCGCGTGATCCGGCGATGTCTTCGCGATACATGCGCGCATCCACACCAACCGATGCGTTGAATTCTTCCACGAATTTGTCAGTAAGCGTATCAAAACGCCCGCCCCAGAGTTTATCTTTCACCATGGAGGCAACTCTAGGTACCTGTCGGACTTAGGGGAAGCATTCGCTGTGTCCATGTGGATTCAGATCAGGAACGGGGATGCTCATTTGGCCGCCGGAATTTACGTCAGGGTCGCCCTCCGTCAAACGCGAGGGTTCTGACCGGACTGATCAACGCCGCAATGGGTAATTGCGCTTCCAGCCGCGCCACGGCGCTGCGTTTACCGTGCGTTTGCGGATGCCTGGCGATGAGGAAAGAACAGATATCGCAGTATTCCTCAATGGCGATGTCGAAGGTTCCGATGCGGCGGGCAAGGTGGATAATTTCCTCCTTGTCGAAGCCAATCAGCGGCGAAAGCAACGGCAAGTCGGCGGCATCGTAGATGGCCTGAATATTGGCCAGCGTCTGGCTTGCTACCTGTCCCAGCGAGTCGCCGGTGACCAAGGCTTGCGCATGCATGCCGTGTGCGATTTTTGCCGCTTCGCGGATCATCTGCCGCTTGTAAATAATCATACGGTAATCGGCTGGAACCTGCGCAATCGCATGCCGCTGGAATTCCTCCAGATCGATGAGGAACAGCTTCACATGCCCCTGATAGCGGGAGAGCTGCGCCGCCAAATCTTTGATCTTGGCGAAATCACGGTTGAGGGTGCTGTTGTAGCAATGCGCCAGCACCACGCTCATGCCGCGCTTCATCATCGTATATGCCGCCACCGGTGAATCAATGCCACCGGAAAACAGTACCACGCCTCTGCCCGATGATCCCACCGGCAAACCGCCAATTCCGGGAATCTTGCGCGTGTAGATGTAAGCGGCGTCGCGGCCAATTTCGATGCGTACATCAATGTCCGGATGATCGAGATTGACGGCCAAATTCAGTTGCGTCTTGAGGTAGCCGCCAATCTCGAAATTCAGTTCGGGGGAAGCGATGGGAAATTGTTTGTTGCCGCGTCTGGCGGTCACGCGGAACGGCCTGCCGTTCACATCCTCGCCATAGGCCGCAAGCACTGCCTGTTTGGCGGTTTGCCGGATGGCTTCCAGCGAGAGTTCAGCTTCGTGCGCCACGGAGAAATTGCGGATACCGGGAATGAGCGCCAGATGCCCCAGCAATTCATCGGAAATGCTTTCCACATCAGCCAGCATGCGCCCGTGTTCACGGTGAAATCCATCAGGCTTCAAAACAGGTTTGATGACCCGTTTGATATTACGCGCCATCTGGCGCTCGAAAGTGGAACGGTTCTTGCCCTTGAGCGACAGTTCCCCGAAATGAAAAAGAATCTTTGGCATGTGCGGAAGCCTAACTGCTTAGCGCCTCGGTTGCAGTG
>CAYOUW010000122.1:0-5534 GCA_964407235.1 uncultured Zetaproteobacteria bacterium
ACGTTTTATTCACCGGATGCGGCTGGTTCGGGTCAAAGACTGCGTTCAAATACAAGCAATCTCTTTTTCCATTCGAGCCCGCAGGAAAAGCCACCCAGCCCCTGTGCCGCGACAATGCGATGGCAGGGAATCAGGATGGGAAGCGGATTGGCGCCAAGCGCCTGACCGACCGCACGGGGGCCGGAATTCAATACCTTTGCTAATTCGCCGTAGGTGAGCGTATGACCCATGGGAATCTCCAGCAGTGCATGCCGAAGGCGATATTGGAATGGCGTATGGGCAGTAGCCATCAATGGCAGCATCGCATCCCCGCAGCCGGCAAAGTAGCTATTCAGCCATTGCGCAACAGGGTGCTGCTTTGGACACACCGGCGCATCGTCTGCCTCCAGCCGTATGGCATGGCACACGCCGCCTTTGAGCTGCAGTGTGATCACACCCCAGGGCGTCTGATATGTCAATTGCTGAGGAGAGTGCTGCATGAGGGTAGTATATCCCGGATTTCTCATAAAGGCGCGAACATTATGCAACCACATCCTGCAATTCACCATTAATAACCCGGAATAACAGCATGGACTGGACATTATTCTTTTCTTCACTGGTTTCCTCGACGCTGTTTCCCGGCGGGTCGGAGGCGTTACTGCTCTATCGCCTGAACGAAGGCGCCAACCCCTACGCAATCGTCGCCATTGCCACCATCGGCAATGTGATCGGCAGCGTGATCACCTACGGTATGGGCCGACTCGGCAATGAAGCGGTGCACAAGAGATGGCTACGCATGGACGAGGCCAGAGTGGCGCGGGCCGAGCGCTGGTTTGTAAAATACGGGCAACCCTCCCTGCTGTTTGCATGGTTGCCGGTTATCGGCGATCCGCTGTGCCTGGCTGCGGGTTTGCTACGTACCTCTCTATGGGTGTTTCTGATTCTGGTAACGCTCGGCAAGTTTGGCCGATATGCATTTCTGGCATGGGTGTTTAACCTGGCCTGAATTAATTCGTGATGACCTCGAAAAAAATCATCACCGCGCCCATGGATGGCCTTTTTGTGAGAAGGCTGGTTGCCGATCAATCGTTTTGCAATGGGATCCTGGCTCAAGTAATGTATCCGGCGGGTGTGGAAATCGTTACCATCGGCGTCTGATCGACCGCACCCTCCGGAGGCGCCTTATTTCCATGCAAAGCAGATTCGGACAAATGAGCAGAAATGGCCTCGCATGGCTGAAAAGTCAGGATATGTTGTACCTCAGCGCTCTGGCGATTGCCGTTGGCGTGATTGCCGCTTATGCTGCTTTGCTACTACGCTATGGAATCGAATGGGTTTCCAGCCTCTGGACGGGAGAAACCGCATGGGATAAAACGATTGAGGCTCTTCCCTGGTATGTTTATCTGTTGGCGCCGGTTGTCGCCGGTTTGCTAATCGGGTGGATCAATGCGCATTTACTCAAAAAAGGTGATTTTCGTGGCGTTGCCGGCGTACTGGCCGATCTTGTGGAACACCATGGGCGCATCAACCGCAAGCAGATGATTACGGAAACCATTGGCGGGGCCATTAGCATAGGCAGCGGTGCAAGCCTGGGACGCGAGGGGCCGACTGTGGCTCTGGGGGCGGTCATCGCATCAGAAATCGGCCTCCGGCTGGGACTGACGGAACAACAGATACGAACCCTGATTGGCTGTGGCGTGGCCGCGGGGATCGCCGCTTCATTCAATACGCCTATCGCGGGCGTGTTGTTCGCCACGGAGGTTATCCTGGCGGACTACGCCATGGCTACTTTCAGCCCAATCGTCATTTCTTCCGTCATGGCAACGGTAATCTCACGATCCGAACTGGGTAATTTTCCCGCTTTTATTATCCCCGAATATCATTTAGTCAGCACTTGGGAGATATGGGTATATGTTACTATTGGCGTTTTTTGCGGCCTGATTGCAGCCGTCTTGATCAAGTCTATGGGACCCACGCGTATTTGGCTCATCCGTTGCATTCCGGACCCTCGTTTCAGACCCGCTGCAGCAGGCGCCATTATCGGCATGCTGGGCCTGGCGGTTCCACAGATTATGTCCATCGGCTATGGAACCGTCGGATCCGTATTGCTTGAAAAAATGGATCCTGTGTTGTTTGGCATGGTTCTGCCTGTCAGCGCCTTTCTCGCCGTCATCCTGGTCGGCAAGTTATTGGCGACGGTGATCAGCTTCTCCGCGGGCTTTCCCGGAGGTTTACTGGGCCCGGCTCTTTTTCTGGGCGCCATGGCGGGAGGCCTGTTTGGCGGCATCGTCCATGATATTTCACCCGCCTTCACCGAAGGTTCCGGAGCGTATGCCCTGGTAGCCAGCGGCGCATTAACCGCTGCTGCTCTGCAGGCGCCGATCACCATTATGATCATGGTGTTCGAATTAACATCGGATTACCACATCATGCTGCCGCTGATGGCCGCCTGTATTGTGGCGACGCTGGTCAAACGCGTATTTGGCCGCGAATCGGTATTCACCGAGGTGCTGGTGGAACACGGTATCGACACCGGCTGGGGACTGGAGCAATCATGGCTGCGTGCGGTCAGGGTGACACGTATTCCCTGGCGGCCCATCCCCAGCGTGCCCGGATATATGCGCCTTGCGGAACTCAAACAGGTTTATGTGGATTCCGGCAAGGGGTGCGTTGTCGTGGTGGACGATAATGAAGACATGCTGGGCATCATCAGCTTTGCCGACCTTCAGCCATGGTTGCTGGATTCCAGCATGGATCAGCTTACGGTTGCCTCGGAAATAGCCAATCGCAAGGTACAAACCATCGCCGAGAACGACAGTCTGCTTACCGCCATCCACACCTTCGATCAGGTGGTATTTGAGCAGTTACCCGTGGTATCAAAAGACAATCACCGCAAAGTATTGGGCGTCCTCTCACGCAACGCGGTATTCTCCACCTACCACAAGCTGATTGTTAAACATGGCGAGCAGACACGCTGATGCAACTTAACGCGGCGCAGGAAGCGGCCATACAGGCGGGGGATGGCCCACAACTGATTCTCGCCGGCGCCGGTTCCGGTAAGACGCGCACCATTATTCGCCGGGTTGGCCATTTGATTACTCATCGCGGCATCCCGCCTCACCGCATCCTGGCCGTAACGTTCACCAACAAGGCAGCCGCCGAACTCAAGGCGCGTCTGAGCCTGCTTATTGGCGATGATGGCGGTGGCGTAGTTTCCGGCACGTTCCATGCCATTTCACTGCGTTTCCTGCGTCGCCATGCAATCGTGCTCGGCTACCCGAAATCGTTTCAGGTGATTGACGCCGACGATCAAAAGACACTGATCAAACGCCTGCTTAAAGCGCGAAACATTGATACGGACAAACTGCATCCCAACTATCTTACCCATTGGATCGAGCACTGCAAACATGCGGGGCTGCTGCCTGCCGAAGCACCCGGGCAAGCATGGAATGGCATCGACATGCGCGAGCTTTATGCCACGTATCAGGGAGAGCTGAAACAACTGGAGCGCATGGATTTTTCCGATCTGATTCTCAATACGGTGATCCTGCTGCGCGATCACGAGGATGCGGCCGCCGCGATACGCACCCGTTTCGATTATGTGCTGGTGGATGAATATCAGGACACCAATCCGGCCCAACACCAATGGCTGTTGCTGCTGTGCCGTGAGCATCGTAACCTGACCGTCGTCGGCGACGATGACCAGAGCATCTACGGCTGGCGTGGCGCCGATGTACGTCATATTCTGAATTTTGATCAGGTGTGGAACGGGGCGGATATTCACCGTCTGGAGGAGAATTACCGTTCCAGCGGCGCGATTCTCGAACTGGCCAACGCCATCATTGAATCCAATCCCCATCGCCATGAAAAAGCGCTCAAGCCCACGCGCGAGGTGGGCGCAACGCCACGATGGATGGTATGCAACGACGAATACGACGAAGCGCGGCGCATCGCCGCCTTCCTCAAGCAGCGGCACGGGACCGGTGCGTCATGGAATGAACTGGCCGTGCTCTATCGCTCGAACCGCCAGTCCCTGCCCGTTGAGCAGCGCTTATGCGAGGAAAACATTCCCTACCGGGTGATCGGCGGCACGGGCTTTTTTGAGCGCATGGAAATCAAGGATGCGCTGGCTTATTGGACCATTCTGCACCGGTGCGCCGATGCCATGCATTTGCTCCGCATATGCAACAAGCCCAGGCGCGGCATTGGCGCGGTGGGTCAGGAAGCGATCTCGCATATGCTTGCATCTTCGGGGCTGCGGGCCGCGGATTGGCTGGACGCAATTGCGGACAATGGAGGGACGGGTCCTGCCGCCAAACTTGCACCACTGGCACGCATTATCATCGAACAGCGTAAAACGGCCGGGGAAGCGCCGGATATGGGCATGGGCGCACTGCTGGAAGCCAGCGGTTATGTGGAGAGCCTCAAGGGGCAAGGGCAACTGGAAGCGGAGTCCCGCATGGAAAATATCAGCGCCTTGCAGGATTTTATCACGACGGCCGCAACCGGCGACATGACGCCCATCGAGTTCATGGATCGCGCGGCACTGCTACAAAGCGGTGAGAATATGAATGATGAAAGGGATCGCCGCCATCATCAGGATGAGGATGCCGTGGCGCTGATGAGCCTGCATCGGGCCAAAGGGCTGGAGTTTGATACGGTGGTGCTGGCCGGCGTGGAAGATGGGTTGCTACCGCATCAGCGGGCACTGGATGAAGGCGAGTCGGGCATCAGCGAGGAGCGCCGTCTGTTGTATGTGGGCGTGACGCGGGCCAAAAACCGTTTGCTACTCACATCCGCACGCATGCGCCGCATGTTCGGCGACATGATTTTCCCATCACCCAGCCGCTTTATCGCGACGTTATCGTCCGATGTGCTGAAGCGTGACGGAGCGCAGACCTCCTGTGCGCCCCCTTGTACTCCTGTATGCCAGATCGGGGGAATGAAGGTTGGCATCACCGTACGCCATCCCAGTTTCGGCGAAGGCGTGGTACTCGGCGTAGAGGGTGCGGGCGACGCCACGCGCGTTTCCGTACAATTCCGCCATGCCGGAACCAAGCGCTTGATGTTAAAGTATGCATCATTGGAGCCCGTATGATTTTATTTTCACCGTTTTATGCTTGATTTGAAAAAATAGCCACAGGAGGCTTTATGGCCGTCACCATCTACCACAACCCCCGTTGTTCCAAATCATGCGCCACCATGGCGCTGCTGGAGGAACGTAATGTTAATCCCGACATCATCGAATACCTGAAAAACCCTCCCTCCGGGACTGAACTGGAGCAAATCCTCACCATGCTGGGCAAGGAACCGGAAGAATTGATGCGCAAGGGGGAAGCGGAGTACGCGCAGTTCATCAAGGGCCATGATCTGCCCCGCGAGGAGCAGATCAGGCTGATGGTGGAACATCCCATTCTGATCGAGCGTCCCATCGTGGTCAGCAATGGTAAGGCCGCCATTGGCCGTCCGCCGGAATGCGTACTGGAAATTCTTTAAGGTGTAACGATTGCGGGCATGCCAACCGTTGATTTCTATTATGATTTTGTCAGTCCCTA
>CAYOUW010000123.1:0-5288 GCA_964407235.1 uncultured Zetaproteobacteria bacterium
GCGAGGGATTCGGTGCGGACAAAGGAACAAGCCAAGGGCACGGCAGCATTGATGAATAATCCGGGCTAAATAATATCTTATTATCGGCATACATGCTCGACTTGTAGCAGGTATGGTTAAAATAGTCAAGTCGTCTTTTATGACGAACTAACGTTTAATCATGCTTTAGCTCGCCACAGAAGACGACTTCCGTACCCATGTGGCTGCATTGCAATAGCAATGGCTCGCTGGAGCGGGCATGGGAGCAGGACAAGCAGCAATGGACAAAGCAGATGCAAACATTGTTGTGTGAAATGGGTACAGCGGTACATGACGCCGGTGGTTGCTTGCCCACTGACGCGGGTCGCTCATTCAGAAACGATACAGAGCGCTGCTGCCGGGGGCGGATACTGAATGACCACCTCCTGATGAGATCGATAAATGAGAAGGCCGAGATGCGCCAATTACGCCTGATTGCACGGCAAAGGCAGAAACTGAGTGGCGTATTGGCATCGGAGAAGAACCGGATGCATAAGGTTCTGACCGATGATGTTCTACAATTGCTCTGCACCATTCCCGGTATCGACATCATGGGCGCGATGACGGCTTTTTGTAAAGTCATCATTCATCAATACCTGCATCTTTTCCAGATCTGTCTGCAATACTGTTGTCGCGATACTGTCCGCCAGGTTGACCCCTTTTGCCGTCAGTTTAAGATGGGCGTCCGTTCGTTCGAGATGACCGGCTTCTTCCCATGGGGCAAGCGACGAAGCGAATAATTCATGGACATCGCAGCCGAATCGCCGGTAAAAATAATGGCGGGAAATGCCGTCCGTTCGGCGTAAACCCAGCCAAACAGATTCTGCCGCCGCTTGCGGCGCGGATAAGGTTTCCCTGTTGTTGATAGCCTTCCCGGTCTCAAGGGCGGACCGGATATAGGCTTCGGGGGCGCGTTTATTGTTGTAGCGAATGACGCCGCCATCGGGCGTATCCCACTTCCCGGCCGCACCGGCGCCAATACCCATGTAATCGTGATATTGCCAGTAGCCATCGTTATGGCGGCAGCGCATGCCGGGTTTCGAGAAATTGGAAATCTCGTAGGCGTGGTACCCGGCGGCTTCAAGTCGTGCGCGGGTTCGCGTCAGAAAGCTGAGCGAACACTCTTCGTCGGGCAGGGGAAGAGGGTTTTGTTTGTGACGGATAGCCAGTTGCGTATGCGGTTCGATCGTTAACTGATAACAGGAGAGATGCCCGGGCGCGAGTGAAACCGCCTGATCCAGATGATGCATCCATGTTTCAACAGTCTGCTCAGGCAGGCCATACATCAGATCAAGGTTGATCCGCTCAAATCCTGCATGGCGCGCCATATCATAAGCCGCGATGGCTTCGCCGGCGCTATGGATTCGCTCCAGCCACTTGAGTTCCATTTCATCAAAACTCTGCACGCCGATGGACAAACGATTGATGCCGGTGTTGCGGTAATCCGTAAAACGTTGAGCCTCGGCGGTTCCCGGATTGGCTTCCAGTGTTATTTCGGCGTTCTGTTTTACCGGAAACAGTTGACCGGCGGCTTCCAGAACACTCCCGATCAGTGATGGCGGCGCCAGCGAGGGGGTGCCGCCGCCGAAAAATATACTGTCAATGATCCGTCCCTCGAACACTGAAGATTTTGACCATTGGCGCAATTCCCGTAACAGGGCATGCTGATAATCCTGCCATGGTGGAGATCGACGTTCATGCGAATTGAAGTCGCAGTAGGCGCATTTGTGCAGGCAGAAGGGAATATGCACATACAGATGCAGGGGGGAACCTGTTACGAAACTCACGGGAGGCGACTGATTCTACAAGAGGATGATTTCGTAATGCTCCGGTTCCAGCTTGCTGTCACTTTTGAGCACGATTTCTTTTTTCAGGAAGCGTTCGACACCGGAGATATTGTCACTCTCTTCGCCGACAAGCAGGTCGATAATATCAGGATGGGCGGCCACCATTAGTTTGTCGCATGGGTAGGCGCGCGCTTCAGCGACGACTTCGCGGAACATCTGATGGCATATCGTAATAGGGCTGCGAACATGTCCGGTTGCATCGCAATACGGGCATTCCCGCATTAGTATCCGTTCCAGTGATTCGCGGGTGCGCTTGCGGGTCATTTCCACCAGGCCGAGTTCAGAGAGATGAACAATATGGGTTTTGGCGTGATCGCGGGTCAGCGCCTCCTCCAGCGCCTCCATAAGCCGCCGTCTGTTTTCTTCTTCCTGCATATCAATGAAATCCACAACGATAATACCGCCCAGATTACGCAGGCGGAGTTGATGCACGGCTTCATGCACGGCTTCAAGGTTGGTTTTGAAGCCAGTTTCTTCCATGGTGCGCGAATCGGTAAACGAACCGGAGTTGACATCAATGGCAATCAGCGCTTCCGTCTGGTCAATCACGATGTGTCCGCCGGACTTCAGATTCACGCGGCGTTTCAAGGCGCGGTTAATTTCCTCTTCCACGCCATAAACATCGAAAATGGGGCGTTCGCCGGGATAGTAATACAGATGTTTGACGATATCGGGCATGAAACGTTTGGCAAAAGACATCATGCGTTCATAAGCATCGCGCGAGTCCACATGAATTTTTTCTACCTCGTCATCCACGAAATCGCGCATGACGCGCAGATAGAGGTTGAGTTCCTTGTGAACCAGTGAACCGGCCGCTGCATGATGGAGACGGTTTTCAATATCATCCCACAGACGCAGGAGAAAACGAATATCCTGTTCCATTTCGTGCAGATGATGCCCTTCCGCCACGGTGCGGATAATCAGCCCGCCCTTTTCCGGCTTCAAGGTTTTACCAATCTCCAGAAGTCGATCCCGTTCTTTCGCGCCCTCAATGCGATGTGCAATGCCCACATGATCGAAATTCGGGAGGTAGACCAGATATCGGCCAGCCAGACTGACAAGGCTGGTCAGGCGAGGTCCCTTGGATGAAATTGGGTCCTTTGAGACTTGCACGGTAATTTGCTGATTCTCCGCAAGCAGGGTGGATATATCAGATATGTAACGCTGAGTCTGCGCGGGAGGCTCGGCATGCGTTTCTTCTTCCATGCCCTCCGGTCCTGCATCATGGGCCGCCTGATCATCGTCGACCTCATGTTCCGGGGCGGCGATATCGCCGGCATACAGAAAACCTGCACGGGGCAGGCCGATGTCCACGAAGGCAGCCTGAATACCCGGCAGAACACGTTGAACCCTGCCACTGTAGATATTTCCCCTCAGGCCGCGTTCCCGTTCCCGTTCAATATAAATTTCTTCCGCCTGACCATTTTCCACGCGGGCGATGCGAGTTTCAAATGGCGTGACGTTCACCAGAAGTTCAGCGCTCATGATGTATTTACCTCTTTCAACATGGACAGGGTCAACCGGACAGGCAAACCCATGACGTTATCAAGCGGCCCGTCAACCGAGCGTATGAAACTTGCCGCTCCACCCTGAATTCCATAAGCGCCTGCTTTGTCCAATACCTCATTGTTGTTCACATAGGCTTCGATTTCATTATCTTGAAGATCAAAGAAATGGACATGAGTGCATGCGCAATCGAGGATCTGATGCTCTCCAAAGCGCACGCAAACCCCGGTATGGACCTGATGAACTTTCCCCGCAAGCCATTTGAGCATGTTGCGCGCTTCATCCAAAGTTCCTGGCTGACCCATTGGTTTCCCGTTCAGGGATACCAGCGTATCGGCGGCAATCACGGGATAACATGCATCGGTTATTGCGGCAGCTTTTGCTTTGGCCAGGCGCAAAACAGATGTTTGCCCATTTTCTCCGGGTAGCAGCGCTTCATTGGCATGGGCCGGACGGACTTCCACGGTCAATCCTGCCGAGTGTAACAGCTTCAGTCTGCGCGGTGATTTTGATGCCAGAATAACCTGCATGGGGCCATAGTAACGGGTTTGGAAGGTTCTGTTGAGCGTAAGCTTTCTTGACCTTACCGCAGAGCGTCTTACGATGCGCGCAAGATGAAGATGTCCACGTCGAATCCACTCAAAAAAGCCGCTGAATTATGCGCTGATGACCTCCGAGCGATGGATGTTTGTATCCGCGAACAGATCAATTCGGACGTAATGATGATTCCCGCGATTGGCAACTATATTGTCGACAGCGGCGGCAAGCGTCTCCGTCCCTTGCTATGTATTTTATCCGCCAGACTCTTTAACTATCAGGAAGAACGCCATATTCCCCTGGCTGTAGTCGTTGAATTTCTGCATACGGCATCCCTGTTGCATGATGATGTCGTTGATTCTTCGGGTATACGCCGCGGCACGCCGTCCGCGAATGGCGTATGGGGCAATCAGGCTAGCATACTGGTCGGCGATTTCCTGTTTTCGCGGGCATTTGAAATGATGGTGGAAAATGGCCAGATGGATATCCTGAAGTTGCTTTCAAAGGTGTCAAACACGCTGGCCGAAGGCGAAGTATTGCAACTGGTGCGCACCTTCCATCTGGAAATGAGCAAAGCTGAATATTTAGAAGTGATCGAACGCAAAACCGCCATCCTGTTTTCCGCGGCGGCTGAGATTGGCGCACGCGTCAGTGGGCAGGATGAGAGTATGATCAAACGTATGACGGAATACGGCATGTGCCTGGGCGTAGCCTTTCAACTGATGGACGATGCCCTGGATTATGCTGCGGAGACCGAGGATATAGGTAAACCTGTTGGCCATGATCTGGAAGAGGGAAAGATTACCATGCCCCTGATTCATGCCATGTCAGGAGATGCTGATCTGGGCCGTATCGTTGCAGGCATCGCGAAGCGGGGAAGGTATGCCGATAGCGAAGAGCGGGAGAGCGTTCGCCATGCCGTGAATGACGCGGGAGGCGTGAATCGTTGCCTTGAAGCGGCGCAGAAATATGCCATGTCTGCCACACGTGCCTTGCCTGATCATGGTGATCCGGGGATCTTGCAGCTTCTGGCCGACCTGGCGGACTTCTCGGCTCGAAGGTCTTATTGATTTCGGTTCCTGGGCGGGCGATGGCACAGCGCTTGCGAGGGGGCGATTGTCCGCTTATGATGCGCGCCTTGCCTTGTTCGACTACCAATTCGGGGTGTGGCGCAGCCTGGTAGCGCGTACCGTTCGGGACGGTAAGGTCGGAGGTTCGAACCCTCTCACCCCGACCATCTCTTTTTATATTCCTGGCAAGTGGCCTTGCCGCGGATATGTATCCGGGCCAGATGGAGATCGGGCATGGAGGCAGTGCGCCCGCGGGGCGTATTCCGGTGGAACACTGAGTTCATGAATAGTCCACATGAATAGTCCAGGT
>CAYOUW010000124.1:0-5218 GCA_964407235.1 uncultured Zetaproteobacteria bacterium
CCCTGTGTGTCAACCTGATGCCAGACATTCACTGTCTGAGATAACATAGATTTCAGGGCCATAGATACAGGATTAATTGAGATGCCAAAACTTGCATCAGCCTTACCCGAAGGTCAGGCTGATCCATGAGTTATTGCCGAAAGTGGTGGCGCGATCGAGGACTCGCCTTGGTGCGCGCCTTCTTCAGACATCCAAGTGCTGCCTATATTTCCGACTCATGAGTAATCTAACGACCATGCTATAAGCGCCTTCGCCAAACAATGACACAAAGACTGCTATCAGATACTTTGGATTTAATGGATACGATTTCATTGCTTTTAAGAGATACTTTCTGCCTTGATTCAGCTCACCACTTTGGCATAGGAGACTCCCAATTGAGCCTTGATGTCTTGCTAATAATCCTCTATTCGCCTTAAATTCTTCATAATGTTTTTCTAAAATTAGTTTAAATGCTTTGATAAGAGCATCTTGATTAGCAGAAATACTATCTGGCGTAAAATGTGAAGTTAACAAGGACTCATCTATACATTTAAAATCATAATACTTTGAAAGTCTAATAACTAATTCCCAATCTTGTAGTCTGGGTAAATCTTCATCAAAATATCCCACTCTATCAAAACATACCTTACGTACAAGAATGCTTTGCGTAGTTACAAAATTCCCTTTAAGAAGTTCTTTATAAATTTTACCTTCTTTTTGAACGACCCAAGAAGCCGGAATATAAATTTTCCTATTATTTTCTATTCTCCAAAATCCCGTATAGACCACGCCTATTTCCAAAGATGCTGAATTAAAAACCCTCATCTGCTTCTCTAATTTTTTCGACAACCATTCATCATCACTATCCTGGAATGCTATATATTCCCCTCTTGAAGCTTTAATTCCTGCATTTCTCGCCGCCGACCCACCCTTGTTTTTTTTATGTTTGAGATAAGTGATTCTATCGTCTTTTTTTTGAAACTCTTTAATTATGTCATCTGTATTATCCGTTGAACCATCGTCAACAACAATTAATTCAAAATCTTTAAAAGTTTGATTCAAAACGCTCTGAATAGCTCGACCAACCAAATGCGCACGATTATATGTCGGAATAATAACACTTACTTTTGGATCTTCTTTAGGCATAGATTTACCCCCCCCCTTTCAGCGCTGAAAACCCGTGATGAGGAACCTCAAAAGCCCTATATGCATTTTTAATCCCGCATCCAGATAAGTATTACTTTCTGCATAAAATCACCTCATTTTCTACACTAAGCGACATACGGGCTTGATCATCAATCTCAAGTAAATCGCTTTTTTGTATAAGCAATGTGTCAAAGCCTACATCTTTGAGCTGGTTGACATAATCCAGTCCGTAATAACGCACATGGTCTTCCTGGCCGTAAAGACGGCGGCGTTCTTTTGGATCGGTGACAGACAAATCTTCCTGCGTAACCTTTCCCTTTATAGGGACCTGTATGCTTGCCCATCCACCATGTTTCAGCACACGATAGAGTTCCTTCATTGCTTTTTCATCATCCGGTATATGTTCCAAAACATGGTTGCAGACGATTACATCAAAAGATTCATCCTTAAATGTCATAGTGGTTATATCCATAGCCATCATCGCCTTTTTGCCATCAAGGTCGATTGACAGATAATCATATTCCTGCCCGAATCTTTCAGCAAGACAGGATTCCGGCGCTATATGCAATAATCTGCCGCCCCACTTAATCACGCCTTTATCCTGCAAATAACGAAGCGCAACCCACAGAAGCCGATGACGTTCAAGAGAGCCACAGCAGGGACAACGAGAATTTCGTCGGGAATTGACTCCGGATTCAAGAAACTTGCAAAAACTTCTTTCGCATACCGGACAGTAAAAATGGCTACCTCTCAAAAGAAAAATCCGTGCTTTTTTAATCGCAGTCCTTAGTGACTGCGGTAAGATTTTACTTAAAAAACCTTTCAGGCTATCAAAAGCCACTTCATTCATATTTTTTAAACACCTTTAATAATATTCCTTCCACCGATCCGGCTATATTTGCCTATACACTTTTACCTTGCTTTGTTGCCATCTCTTTAGCTTCTTCGATCCATAATTCAGATTTAATGGGGGCATTTTTTAGATTTTTATAATTAGTTACAGTCACGGTGTCAGCCAATCCCTCTGGATAGAGAAATATAGCTGCTTTCCCTACCATTAAAACACTTGTCCAACCAGTTGTTTATACATATCACTCAAATTCTCTCCCTGTGTTTTTGCATTATATTCTTTTTCAACATGCTTTCTCCCTATATCTAACATTTTTTTCCACTCCATCGGATGCCTTATTAGCCACATAAGCTTTTCAACCAACCCATTCACATCGCGTTCAGACACAAGCCAATCCTTGACCCCGTATTGCACCACTTCAGGAATATCGCAGTGTGTTGTGCTTATCACGGGCATGCCTGTTGCCATCATTTCAATCAATGAAACCGGCGCACCGCCTTCGGTATCACCATAGGCGGCGGTCACGCTAGGGGAAATGAAAAGATGGTTTTTGTAAGCCTCTTCAAATATAACTGTATAGGGCTGATATCCCAGTAGCTTGGTCTTGGATTTAAGACCACTCTCCGCGATAATATTCAGTATTTTTTGTTTTTCTTTCTGACTGCGTGGCTCAGGCGTGGCATCACCAATAATGGTCAGTTCGACAGGCACAGTATGCTGCAATCTGGCTAGTGCCTTTAAGGCATAGGGTATTCCTTTCTTTTCTCGGAAACTGGCTGCGATTAAAATACGCAATGGCTGATCTGAATTCCAGATTCGTGGATGATAGGCAATTTGACTTATGTCGATGCCCAAGTGGTGCAACTTTATTTTTTCTTTGGGACAGCCCATGGCAATAAGCTGCTCAATCATGTGCGGACCTTCGCATAAAAACAGATCGGCCGATTTAAAAAGAGCATGATAACGATTAAGCCATTTTGGATCCTGCTGGGGAACCATATTCACATCAAACCCATAGAAGGTGACGATATGCTTTGCTTTGGTAAGTCTCAGAAAAAGGGAATTAACCCAAGCAACTGTCCCAAAATGCGAATGAACAATATCAGGCTTGATTTTATTATAGATTCGATATAACCAAAATAACCCCGATAAGATTTTCGCACCTTTTAAACGCGATTCTCCAAGGCGTGCAATCAATGATGATTGAGGTAATGAATGAATATTAGGCACTTTAAATTGATCAAGATGTTCAGTTCGCTCACAAACAATATGCGTTTCAATATTATTGGGTAGGTATTTTACCTGGTTATACATCCAAGTCTGTGTTTGCGGCAGCCAAACAGGAAAACTATGAACAACTTTTATTTTATTGTTCATTTACCCCCCCCCTTGAAACCAGCTAATTCCCATAGTTCTTTTAACTGCTCTTTGCTCGTTACCCAACTGGCAGCACTATAAACAATAATACCCACGATGATAGACAATCCTAATACCATAGCATTAGTCAAGGCAATTGAAGGAATCCCCTCAAATCCAATCATGTTCAATACTGTGCGATTCGATATCAACTCCAGTAAAGCCGCTTTAAAGACAATAATCGCCGCGAACATGATCAGGCTATTCATCAACGGTTTCCACAAGACGCCTAATAGTTGTGAGAATTTGAGACTTATCAGGCGAAAAGGAATAGCAAAATTGAAATATGAAAGGCTAAATGTAACTATGGCATAAGCTGCAGCAACACCAACAATGCCCCAGTACAAGCCAATTGTAAAAGCTATTATTGTAAATAAGCCCGCTCCCATTCCCCATCGAAACATCCAATCCGTTCTTCCCTTTGCCGTATAAATTGCGCCAGTTGCTGTGCCAATAGACTGCAACAACCCGACAGGCGCAAATATCATGATCAACAAAATAACAGGCTGCCATTTAACGCCAAATATAGTTAACACAAATGGATCGGCCAATGCCAGAATACCCAGCATCATGGGAAATGTGATTAACGCAATGGTTTTAGCTACTTTTAAATAAGCATTAGCAAAGCGCCGATTATTGTCCTGAATACTTGAATAAACAGGGAACATCACTCGCCCAATCACCGATGAAATATTTTGTAATGGAAACAGTAAAATACGATAAGCCAATATGTAATACCCTAAATCCTGCGCACCGAGGTAACGGCCTATCAACAAATAATCGGCATTACGCGCAAAATAGTTGAATATGCTAAAACCTGTCAGGTTCAAACTATAGCTGCTCACAGATTTTATTTCATTCCAGTAAAAAATCCATTTTGGTTTCCATGAGCTCACCAACCAAAGTAAAACCGTGGTAATGGTAGCTATAGTTAATGATTGAAAAACCAAACTCCAAACGCCAAAACCCGTTAATGCCAAACCAATGCCCACTATCGCGCCGCAGACAACGGCACCAATCTCTACCTTCGCCAATTTATGAAAAGACAAGGACCGCTCTAACAATGCCTGCTGCAGAATACTGGGACCTGAAATAAGAAAAGTTAAAGAAAGTACTCGTAAAATTGCATCTACCCTATGATCTTGATAGAACAATCCGCCAAGTGGTGCGCCAAAAAACAAGATAATCATCGCCAGCGTGCCAAACCCGACATTAACCCAAAAGATACTTGAAAGCAGATCTTCTGAAAGTTCTTTACGCTGAATAATCGCCGCAGAGGTGCCTAAGTCCTTAAAAATACCGGTAAACCCAATAACCACCATTGCCATACCGACCAAACCAAAATCCGCCGGTGATAATAAACGTGCAAGAATAATCGTGGTAACAAGCTGTGTCCCTTGCCGCCCAATTTGAGAAACCGTTGACCATTTTACACCGGAAGCAGCTTGATTTTTTAGGTCAATCATTGATTCATGGACTTATCTTTTATCCAATATCTACAATCGTGATTAACGTGGTTTATAAATGCTTTAATGCCATGTTTTTCTCTAAATTCATCGACGGCTTTTTTACAACCCTCGTAGCATCCATAATCATCTATAATCACAAACCCGCCAGGCACAACTTTATTATATAAATATTCCAGGCATACTTTTGTTGATGCATAAAGGTCTCCATCCAGCCTTAATATTGCAATTCTACTAATATCATTAATAACATTCGGTAAAGTGACCTGGAACCACCCTTTATGATAATGGAGATAATCTTTGTTGTATCCAATTCTGGTTTCCAATAAATCCCTGCATATTTCAACACTTCCAGGACCGC
>CAYOUW010000125.1:0-5154 GCA_964407235.1 uncultured Zetaproteobacteria bacterium
GAAATAAAAAACAGGCCGATGGATTTCAGACGCATTTATGGATTGGAAAATACTGTCCGTGCTTTGCAGCCTGCTTCTCAATTCGTGTAAAAAATGCTTAAATGCGGTGGGTTGATGATCTACATCAAACTGATCAAGCAACCTTCCATCCGGCATGTCAACAGCCACACGGTGGCGACGGCAACCCACATCAAAGCCTACCAGTAATGATTCCATAAAGACTCCTTGTGTAACAAGATGATCATCCGCAGTCTCGTCTACAGCACAGAGCCACTATTCACGTATGAATCGGTATCATCCCGGAAGACTTGTTCGGATGACACATGGATGGCGGGGGCGGCACTGACGGTTTACCTCGGAGAAACGCTTTGATATCCGTATAGACTATTCACAGCGCATCCAACGGACTTTGCACGCCCTTCCCACCCCGATTGAGTACATGGGTGTAGATCATGGTTGTACTCACATTGGCATGGCCGAGCAACTCCTGCACCGTTCGGATGTCATAACCCCTTTCCAGCAAATGGGTAGCGAAGGAGTGACGAAAGGTATGGCAACTCACTTTCTTCTCAATGCCTGCTGCCTTTGCGGCTTGCTTGACTGCCTTTTGCAGGCCATTTTCATGCAAATGGTGCCGCCGCACCCGCTGTGACCGGGGATCAAGCGATAGGCGCTGGCTGGGGAACACGTATTGCCACTTCCACTCCCTCGCTGCATTCGGATATTTGCGAGCCAATGCACCGGGCAAGTAAACCTCACCGTTTCCCTGCTCCAAATCCGCGTTATGCATGCTCTTTACGTTCGCAAGGTGTGTTTTCACCGGTTCAATCAGCGAATCGGGTAATGGGACCACGCGATCCTTCATGCCCTTGCCATTACGCACGTTGATTTGCCGGTATTCAAAGTCCAAATCCTGTACTCGCAGGCGCACGCACTCCATCAGGCGCAGACCCGCGCCATACAACAACCCAGCCTGCAAACCGAAAATGCCATGCATTGTATCCAGCAAGCGGCGCACTTCGCCGATAGACATCACTACCGGCATCCGCTTCGGACGCTTGGCGCGGGCGAACGATTCGAGCTCGCCCAATTCCCGCCCCAGCACCTGTTTATACAGGAATACCAGTGCATTTAATGCCTGATTCTGCGTGCTGGAGCTGACATTGCGATCAAGTGCAAGATGTTCCAGAAAAGTGCTGATTGCGGACGTATCCAACTCGGCGGGATCGCGCCCGTGATGAAAGGCGATGAAACGAATCATCCAGGAAACATAAGCCTGCTCCGTACGAATCGAATAGTCCCGACGCCGGATTATAGCCGTCACTCGTTCGATTAAAGCATGGTGTTGCTTTTGCGCTGTTGCGGTGTCGCCAGGGGTTCCATGCACCCCTGTTCGAACCTCTCGCGCCATGGTCGGATGTTGATTGGACAACGTTTTGGCCGACGCCCTCCAGTGTTCCCAGTCAAACGTATCCACCCATGATAAATGGACCATTTCACGCAACAGCAGTTCAATGGCATCCACGGCCTGCCGGAATTGCCATGCCTGCCATGAACTATTTCTGCCTAGTATTTCCAGATATTCAGTGAGATCATCTGTTGAATGCAGTGCCAGACGCTTGTCCGGGAATGCCTCAATATACTGTCGGGCACGAATCACAAACCACCGATCGAAGGGTTCTTTGATGCCTTTCTTGTGTATTATATCAATATATTTATCCCAAAATTTCGCAATAGCCGCCTCACGCTCCGGCGAGGCTGTTTGCCTTTTATCCGGCAGAGGCTTATGGTTTTGAGTAGGCATAAAAGGCAGTATGGGAGGAGGAAGGGAATAATGTCAATATATAGATTATACCTATCCAAATCTCAGCCCATTCTGTCTATATGAATGTTAGCACAAACAGTAAAAACAGATAGGCAATAAGAGCATTGCTGCATTTGAATGTGATGGCAAAAAAGTTGAGGCAATAAGAGCAGAAAAGTCAGAGGCGATTGTATCAGGTGTTGTAGCATGATGAAGTGAAGGCGTATATTCAAACGAGAATGCAGATTCTTTCTCAAAGAAGGGGAGCGGATAATCTGAACCGCCTAAGTGCTAACAAAAGCATCAAAGGGACATCGCTTCGCTCTGCCCCTTATGCAAAACGTTAGCACAAGCAGTAAAAAGAGATAGGCAATAAGAGCATTGCTGCATTTGAATGTGATGGCAAAAAAGGCGAGGCAATAAAGGCAGAAAAATCAGAGGTGATTGTATCAGGTGTTGCAGCATGATGAAGCGAAGGCGTATATTCAAACGAGAACGCAGATTCTTTATCCAATAAGGAAAGCGGCTCATTTGAAACACATAAGTGCTAACAAAAGCATCCAAGGGACGCTTCGCGCCCCTGATGCAAAACGTTAGCACAAATAGTAAAAAAACAGACAGGCAATAAGCGCATAGCTGCACGGAGATGGCATAGAAAAAGTACAAAGTAAAAAGGGCAGAAAAATCAGAGGCGGTTATGTCAGGTGTTGTAGCACGATGGAGCGCGGGAGTATGGTCAAGCCAAAATGCAGATTTTCTCTCAAACAAGGGAATCGGATAACTTGAACCGCCAAAGTGCTAACAATCGGATTCAACGGACGCTAGACGCGCCGCTGATCCTTGTGCGTTAGCCCTCACATCATACACTGGGAGTATTATTGAAAGCCCAAACAACATTTATTGATTTTCTCCTGAAAGAATGGCTGGTAATTGCATCTGGCGTTGGTTTGGTACTGACGGCTTTTTATACAAAACAATTTCCGGTCTACTCAAGCAATGAAATACAGGTGTTGTTTATCCTGTTTGTGTTGTTTGTTGCAGTGAATGGTTTGCAGAAAAGCGGCCTCATTTTAAAAATTGCCCAAAGCATAGAAAAAGGAAAAGCCATACCATTAAAATTGGTGCTAACAACTTTTTTCTTATCCATGCTGGTAACAAACGATATTGCTTTAGTCGTCATTGTTCCACTTACATTATCACTTAACATCAACCGAAAAGATATTCTGGTTATCTTGGAGGCGTTAGCTGCCAATTCGGGTTCCGCATTAACACCTGTCGGCAACCCTCAGAATCTTTTTATTTATTGGTTCTATAACGTCCCACCTGATATATTCATAAAGACAATTGCTCCATTTTCTATAGTTCTTTTTGGACTGCTAATTGTTTCTTCACTTTTTGTTAGGATACGAAACGATTTGCAAGAAAGCCAAGCACAGAAAGTCAATAAAAAATCCTATATTTATGGGGTTTTGCTTGTTGTTGTTCTTCTAACGGTTTTCCATGTTCTTCCTGTTTTGACTGGGATTGTTGTCATCCTTTTTGCGCTTATATTCGACCGAAAATCCCTGCGTGTTGATTACGCGCTACTTTTCAGCTTTCTGTTCTTTTTTGGTATTGCTGACAATCTAAAGGTTATAGTGGCTTCTGAAATAAGCCATTCGGGGCATATTTTTCTGTTTTCAGCTCTGGCAAGCCAAGTTATGAGCAATGTTCCAGCAACACTGTTGTTTGCAAAATTCACATCAAATTGGCAAGCATTATTATGGGGTGCAAATGCAGGTGGGTTTGGTAGCTTATTTGGCTCGTTGGCAAACCTGATAGCTTACAAAATATACGTTACACATGAAGATACAAATAATACGGCGGTGTTTACTGCAAGATTCCTTATAATGGGCTATGTGGCATTGTTTGTGTCAATAGGATTATATTTCATTTTGTACCAAACACCTGCTTTGTTATGAATTTTCAAAGGGCTAACAAAGCAATTAACGCTGACCCGCAACTCGTCGGCGATTTTGGAGTAAATTCAAGTTAGTAGCCATCAATAAAGTTTATCGGTAGCTGGCAGGCGGGCAGGTTATCGCAGCCGTTAGCACAAGCAGTAAAAACAGATAGGCAATAAGAACATCGCTGCATTTGAATGTGATGGCAAAAAAGTCGAGGCAATAAAAGCAGAAAAGTCAGAGGCGGTTGTATCAGGCGTTGCAGCATGATGAAGCGAAGGCGTATATTCAAACGAGAACGTAGATTCTTTATCCAATAAGGAAAGCGGCTCATTTGAAACACATAAGTGCTAACAAAAGCATCCAAGGGACGCTTCGCGCCCCTGATGCAGGTCGATAGGCTCGCCCGCTGCGCGCACGAGCCTATCGGCCCAAGCTGAGCAGCAAGCTGCCCGAACGCCTTGACAGGTTCCGCCTTACGGCTACACCTATCAAGTCGCTCGAACAGAAATCCGTCTAATCAGGTATCGCGTGAACGCGAACCCGACTAGACAGATTCTGCTCAGCTTGGGCCGTTAGGTTTCCGAGGAATCGTGGACGACCTGTACAAACAAACTCTAAAAACTCTTGGGGCCTCCTTCGATCTCCTCTACGCTCAGATTGGCCCTCCGAAATTGGTTCGATTCGGGCGCGAGTACGCGTATCGTTACGAAGATAAATCAATTCATCAGGCGATAATTCAGAAACTTGCCCGTCTCGTGACGGCGTTACAGTCAATCATGCTCCTAAATCGCTGTGGCCTGCTACAAGAACAGGCGGTAGTTCAGAGGACGCTCGACGAATTCGAACAGGATATTAACTTTCTAAGTTTTGGAGTGATTTTCGATGATCGGTCGTCGCTCCACGATCGGTATCTGGAAGCGTTCTACGAGGAAGAATTTGATAGCCCAGCCAACGCGATCGAATCTACTCAGAAAAGACCGATGATCCCGCGAAAGAAGATCATCGCGTACCTGGCCAAGGACCGGGGCACAGGCTATAACCAAAGCAGTTCAGTCGAGGTAATGCGAACCCTCAGTAAGACCTACTCTGGATATGTGCACGGAGCGTCGCCACACTTAATGGAACTATGCTACGGCGAACCCCCAAGGTTTCATTTGTTTGGATCTAAGGATTCACCGTTGTTCGACGACCATGAAGCGGACATGATCAATTACTTCTATCGGGGAATCCTCGCCTTTGCGGTCTCGGCGAAAGCTTGTGGAAATGAGAAGCTATTTGAGGATCTCCAACAATTTTCCATCACTTTCGCAAAGCATTCAGGCCGAGAAAATGAGTTGCGGGAAACAACGGAAAACGAATAAGGATAGATCGCGCGCAGCCGCGATCTTATCCTGTAGTTGCACG
>CAYOUW010000126.1:0-5094 GCA_964407235.1 uncultured Zetaproteobacteria bacterium
GCCAGAAACCCTACTTTGGAACTGCCGCCTTGACGGGGAAGCTTACGGATTGGTCCGGAAAATAAGTCAACTCACTCGCACCCTCTTAATCTCTATTTTATCTCGATTTGGGCTTTCTATCTCTTGTCAGGCTTTGGTGGTCCCTTGTCTCCGAATACGTCATTCTGTTTCTTGATCTTCTGCTTCAATTTATCTGATTTTGTTTTTTCATTTGCCTCTCGATTCTTCTGTATCCGTTCGCGGAGAATATAAGTCTCAGGTTTGAAAATATCCTGAAACGTCCCCTTGAAATGAGAAACCTTGCCATATGCCAAGGTTGGTGTAACACGATAAATCGTTACATTACAACAGTAATTCTCCTCGCGGCCCAGGTTTTCGGATGTATAGGGATCATGTACGGTCTTTCCATATCGGAATATACGATATGACTCACCTGTCCGTAGTGCCGAGGCCCCTTCAGCAATAACCACATTATCGCCAGAGGAGTCGACAATCATTACAGGATACAGGGCATTCCCAATCGCTTTTGCTATAGTTTCTCCAGCATAGGTCGCGAGGGTCTCTGCTTTGTCTTTAGGCGATGAAAGGGTTCCGTAACCGTGAAGAGCCGTTGCAGGGACTTCCTTGTGCAGGGTGCCGGATTCTACGACTTGGGACGTTACTGGATCAATCAGACGATAACTAATATCTATCTCGGCGAATCCGGTATGGATGACTTGGGTTGTGCCCATGAAATGCGTAACCTTGGTCCTGAATTGAAACTGGTTGAGCTGCGTTACCAGAACGTAGTCAGCAACCATGCGCTTGCCAAGTAGCGCATAATCATCAATTGAGGCCTGTCCTGCAGGAATAGCGGCGAGCTCATTATTCAAGCTGCTGTCATGTTCACGATCCAGAACAGCAAACTTGCGCATCGCGGTGAGGCTATCCGTCAGAGATTGTCCGAGCAGTGTGGCGATGCGTTCGCTGTTTACATGATGTTCGTCAATTGGAAAATAGCGCGAGGTCGTGGTTACCGGAAAGACAGCGATGCTGCGGCGCATGGCTTCCTTGGGACGGTCGAACTTGGCTATGGACGACTGAACCTTGGCAGTCCAAACTCCTTTGTGGTTCTGGGACAAACTGAGGATCGAGTACGATTTAACAGCTCCGTGGGTTTCCTCGTCGATGAACTTGCCGTAGGCATCTGCAGCAAGGTGGACGACACTCGATAGCGTTGCTTCGGCTGCTGCCGTTGATGTCCGCGTGCTCACAACGCCGTGCGCGTGTTGATTGGTGCGAAATCCCGCACGGAGCGAAAGTGCTAACGTTTGCTGGTTGATTACTCGACCGTTGATATGATTGATGGCGTTTACGAGTGCATTTGTCACCGCACCATCCTTTGTCAATGCCGTCCCTGTAGTGGTTATATTGACAAACCGTATCCGTGACGCTTCTGCTCCAGTAGAGAGCATCGCTGTTGCGAGGAGAAGAGCTACAATCAAAAATGCGACGTGCCGACTCATCATTTCTTCTCCTGGATGCCTGCAGTATATAGACTTTTATGTGCCGTCAATTCTTAGGGATAATGTTCTGAATATCTGGCGGGATCGCAATGTTCTCCTTTTTGGAGTAGCTGAGAATTTCACCGGTTGTCCCTTGAAGCTCACCAATGTAAGCAGGTACATGTTCGACAAGGTACAAACCGGCTGCAAGCTTATTTTTTAGAGATAACTTATCGATTATGGAGGTCGACTCAAGCGCTTTTTGTGCGCTACTGGAGAAGTTCATTATGTCGGGGCGCAACGCTATCGTCTGAGTAAGACCGGTGGCGTAATACGGGACGGCCTGAGCGTAGAGTTTCTTTCCCTGTTCCGTAAGTTTGGCCCCCGCTTCCATGTGCTTGTTAATCTGCTTGCTGGCTCTGGATGAGTCCCCAATGGATTTTTCAATATCTTGGGCACTGGCGCCGTGAGCCAGTGCCTGTGCGTCGGCTCTTAGTTCGGCTGCCTGATTCTTGTCGCCGAAAGCTTGGGCGAGTAGGCCTTGGGCATTAAGAATCTGGGTTTGAGCAGTGGAAAAATCGTGGACAAGCTTGCTTTGCTGATTGAGGATTTGCGTGTTGGAGGATTTATGCCCTGTTAGGCTCCCGAATCCGAATCCCGCATAGGCAGGGCTGACCCAAGTCGCCGCCAAGGCAGTAACAGCTCCCATGATGGCAATTGCAGTGGTTTTTTTCATAACGTATCTCCTTCGTGTGGTATGTCATATCAGACGTATTTCAATGGACGTTCTGAGCAGCCAGCGCTTGCACCATTTTCATGGCGGCTGCTTTGGCGGCCAGTTTTAGGGCATTGGTTTGCGCGACCGATTCGGTTGGACCCTCTCCGGAGTACTGTTCGGGGCCTACCGAGACGAGCGTCTGCGGAAATGGTCCGCTGAGCCCATAGAGTGTGCCGGTGACGGTTACGAAGACGCGGTTTAGCCCCGTCTCCGGGTCGGTGTTCGACAGGCCTTCATCCATGGTCCCTACGGCCAGGTAGCGGATGTGCACCTGTTCAGCCCCTTTGACCGCATTTAGCAGCGTCTTGGTAGAAATCTGATTGCCACGTGCAAAATCATGCTCAAACGCTGCGAGATCGACGAGATTATTAGTGCTGGCTTTGAGAAACTGCGCTGAAACGACCCGATAGTTGGCATCCGAGAACACCCCTGTCATCGCAGTATTGACGGGAGCAGAACTGGTGACACGATACTTGATGTCGGCCGCCCGTTGCGTCTGGCTGCTTTGGGAACGTGTATGCTGAATTCTTGTATGTTGATCAGAGAATTCGGCGCCAGTATCGGTTTGTGCTTGATTTTTGCTCCCATTTTCGGTCATCTGTGAAGCCTTGAGACCGGATTTGTCGGATCCATAACGGGTGGCAGAGGCCTGCTGACGCGCCACAAAGATGAAGGTGACATAGGAACGGTCAGATGCCTTGGTTTTGCCGACGGTGCTGTTAGCGCTGAATGCGTTAGCGAGGGCGGAGGTATCAATATCGGCTCTCAAGACGATGCTCAGGGTTTTTGCATTCTTATCCACCTGTTCGGTGATGATTGAGCTACCTAGAATGTAATTGCCGAGATCCGCACTGACTGTTTGGCGAATATTTTTGAAATTGCGGGATTCCGCATTAGTAGAGTTAGCGACATAGCGTTCAAGCGCATTGAATTGCGCTTGCCGTTCAGCGCTGCGATAATCCTTGGGCGTAGGCGCCTTCCCGGTGTATGTAACGGTGGCCATGCCTTTTTCACTGGCTGGTGTATCGCCCCGGGCCGATACTGTGACCAGCAACAAGGCGGACATAAACAGAACAATGGTTGCGAGGGTCTTCATTGGCATGATTGTATTACCTTTTGAGTCTGGGCGAGTTGTTTTTTAATATCAGGGCTGCTACTGGATTTGCGTGCCCAACGGCTTTCAGGGTTTGAAAACGCTGTCGTTACGTCGTCAAATAACCTGAGTAGTGCTTCCTGGTATACCGGCCAGTTCATTACATTGGTCTGGTTTTCTGGAATAATTTTAGCTACGCCATCTCGAAATTTTGAATCGAGATATACGTGTCCGGATAGCGGTTCGTAGAGTTTCACCGTTACATACGTGGCATATATCCAGCCTGTTGCAAACGATTTTTTTTCGTACTGAATACGGCGGAACTTCTTCACATTGAGAGCCAAGGCATAGTCGGTCTGTGGGATCGATAGGGTGTACACGTTGCCATTAGCGAAACGTAGGGCCATTTTGTTACCGATAGCCTGGTCTTTCTTGTAAGGAAGGAGTGTCACATGCTGATTGGATGAGAGCGCTTGGCCAAACGCCTCTGCCACAAATTCCCGTGCATCGGATGGGGTTCGTCGAAGTGGTGGGGCCATGTCGGCCAATGCCGAAAGGGTAATACTTACGGACGTAACGCGCAGGCGGTTTCCGTATCGTCGCTTTAAGGTCGCGGAAGCGAGCGTTTTGACGTAATCATTCAACAAGTTGATCTTGATATTACCAAAATACATGTCATGGACATCTCGTTGTATCTCCGCGGGTGATGGCGGTTTGTCGAAGGCGTCCACATATTCCACCGACACGGGATATGTGGCGATTACGCTCATTTCTCTGAAATCAAAAAACAATACGGAGCCAGAAAGCTGGGTATAGAGTTTGTACACATCACCAATTTTTCCCTTTCCGACCGTTTCGCGGTTTAAAACGAAGGCCACCGCAATGGACTGGCCCGTCTTGACATTACCCAGTCCATTAAGGTTCAAGTTGAGTTTAGAAGAGTGGAAATGGTTTAACTTGTTACGAAGGGCGGCGTCGATGGTGTCTATTCCGTTCGCATTTAGTGTTTTTAGGAGTGCTAACGTGTACGGGAATCTGGCGCTTGATGAAGCGGCGGCCCCGCGGAGCGCGAAACCAGCGAAGTAAGCCGTTGACGCTGCGAACGCTGGCATAGTAATAAATACGGTATATATCGCCGCAATAGGAACTATATACCGCACCCGTCTGTTTGTCATAAATACCATTGTTGCAGCTCATTCGAAGCTTAAATGTAAATTTTTGTGTTAGAAGACATATAAATTTTAAATTTATCACTATGGCTGACGGCTGTCAAATATATGGAATCTCTATAACCCCCAAGGCTTCTGATCTCTAGTAAAATATCATCTATCTTCAATACGTTACGTGAGCGTCATGCCCATGCAAAGTTTGTTTGCCCACGAAGAGCGGGAACGTAAACTGGATCGTTTCGGTGATCCCCTGGCGGCGTTGGATGCTACGGTGGATTTTCAGGCCGTCGCTGATCGTGTTGCGCTGCTGCTACCGAGCGTCGATTATTTCAAGGGCGGGCGTCCACCCTTTCCGGTGCTGTTGACGATCCTGTCTATTACACACAAGTTTTGCTGCGCCGGTCAATCGGGCGCGGATAAGAACCCAACCGGTTGCGACACATTATGTCGCGATTATTATGCACAATAAAGCCTATTCGATCAGGGTGTATATTGTGAGTAAGAAAAAAGTTGGTCCGTCGAAAGCTACTCCTGCGCATGCCCGCCTTGCGCGTGACGCAGAGAGCGAGC
>CAYOUW010000127.1:0-4995 GCA_964407235.1 uncultured Zetaproteobacteria bacterium
GCGTTTCGACCTTATTGCGCTGCCACCGATCAATATCCGATGCGGCGACGTGTCATGCTGCATCTCGGCGCCCGGCGCATGAGCGTACGTTCCGGATCCATATCAGCCACTGCGCATCATACTCATGAACCGGTTTAAGCTCGGGATGACGAATGACGTCACATGGAATCGACAAGGGATTTGATAGCGGTGATGACCTGACGTAATGGCTGTTGAGCCGATACGTTACGGGGTGAGGAGACAGAGCATGGCAAATGCTGATTCCAGGTGTTCAGTTGTGCTGGTGGAGAGCCGGTGATGTTCAAGAAACCGCACCATCGTCTCGACATGTTCAGCTTTGGCGCGTTGCCTGCGGTGCGATAATCCGCGATTGCCGCCCTCAATGGCGGCCACCGCAGTGACATCCGTGCGAATGATTTTTCGTACCGTATTACGGGATAGACCTCGCTCCCGTACCATCTATGAGTCATGCAGGTTAAGAGTTCCCGTTTCGGCCTATTTGAGGTGAAACAAGCGGATTTATCCTGTATGCATGCCTGGTATTCAGGCGTTTAATCCTGTTCTGGTTAAGCGATACGCCACTCGGCAAGCGAGGCGCGGGCGTTACCTCCGCTGATGTCCGGAATCAGGCGCAACGCCAGCACTGTTACGCCATTGAGATTAACGCAGTAGTCTTCAAGCTCGCAAGTCGAATCCGGCGAACTGAAATTGTACTGCTGGCGAGCAATGTCATGGCAGGACTGTCCCCCATCCGGAGACCAGCGCAATACAAATTCCTGCGTGCGTTCCCGTCCTTCTTCCTGGAACGCCAAATGAATCATCTCAATTCTCTGTGGCTCGTCAAACAGCAGGCGAAGCGTTTGTTCTCCGGGTTCTGCTGCCCGCCAACCTTTGCCGGATCCGGAAACCAGTACCGATTCAATCGGATATGCCGCATCTTCGGATGTCATCTCCACCTGTGCTATATTTTCCAGATCCAACCAGCGATATTCCGTCCTGGAGGACGCCTGGTTACCTTGCTTAACTATCCGTTTGCGCATTGGACGCTCCTTTGTGCGATGAACGCATCGCACAGTATGGGCTCTCCTTGGGCGGGAGCAATCCCTTGTGTTAACCCCACATCCGGTATTGACTTCTAACACGCTATTTTTCTGGCGCTTTTCCACGCCGGTCAATAATGCCGGAAAGCATCCCTGTTTTCCGATTCCAGAGGATCGCCTGCATATTTCCATAACTGTGAATCTGTTTCAGGCGGTGGCCTCGTTTGGCGAGTTCGCTTGCGACCCAGGGTGTCAACGCGCCCTGCTCATACTGCACCACATCGGGCAGAAACTGATGATGAAAATGTGGCGCGTTCACCCATGTTTCGGGTGGGGTTTCATTCAGCATGAAGCCGATGGAAGCGAGCAGAACCATGGAAATGATACGCGAACCTCCAGGCGTGCCGATAATGAAGGTGCGCTTCGGACCGATAACGAACGTTGGCGTCATGGAAGAGAGCATTCGCTTGCCGGGTGCAACAGCGTTGGCTTTTCCCTGCACAAGGCCGTAGGCATTGGGCTTACCGGGGCGGGTGGCAAAGTCGTCCATTTCATCGTTGAGCAGGATTCCGGTGGAAGGCGAGACATAGCCGGAGCCAAATCCGTAGTTGATGGAAAGCGTAGCCGCGACCATATTACCTTCACGATCGATAATGGAGAAATGCGTGGTATCCACGCCAGCGCCGATGGGCTCGGCAAAGCCGGTCAGTTTGCCGGACGGGGTTGCCCTGTCCATGTGAATCGAACCACGCAGTCTTTTGAGGCGTCCTGGCGCGAGATAATCCTTCGGAATAGAAACAAAATCGGTATCGCCGAGATATTGGTTACGGTCGCGGTAGGCGCGTTTCATGGCCTCTATCAGCAGATGCGTCCGATCCGCCGGATTCATCGCTTTCAAA
Organism: uncultured Zetaproteobacteria bacterium; assembly: GCA_964407235.1. Lineage (GTDB taxonomy): Bacteria > Pseudomonadota > Zetaproteobacteria > Mariprofundales > Mariprofundaceae > JAUZQZ01. The sequence goes on from CAYOUW010000127.1 coordinate 1,940, forward strand.
TCGTCATTTTTCAATATACCGAAGATTTCAGCCAGAGTCATGCCTCCCGAGGAAGGGAGTGAGGCGGAAACAAAATGAAATCCCTGAAAATCAAAAATGACCGGTTTGCGTTCGATGGTTTTATAACTGGCGAGATCGGCTGCGCGGATCAGGCCGCCATCGCGCTTCATATCCGCGACCAGGCGCCTGGCGGTTTCGCCGCGATAGAAATCCGCTACGCCCCTGACTGCGAAACGCGCCAGCGTATCGGCCAGTTCAGGCTGACGGATCACCTCGCCCTCTCTCTTCAGAAAGATACGTCTTGCGGCATCGTTGAAGACTTTGCCTCGCCATTGAATCATGCGCTCCAGGCGAGGAGTGACCGCAAAGCCGTGGCGCGCCAGCCGAATAGCGGGGGCGGTTATATCGGCGCGTTTCAGCTTGCCATAGCGTGAAACCAGCCGTCCCACGCCAGCGATCAGGCCCGGTACGCCAGCGGATTGCGGCCCGTCAATGCTGGATTCCGTTTGGTACGCTTTGCCGTGGTCGGCGAGTTTCGGCGCAGTCTCGCGTGCATCAATCATCACGTAGCGGTTCTCTTTGGCGATATAGAGCAGAAAAAATCCGCCACCACCAATGCCGGATGAGCCGGGTTCGACCACGCCGAGCGCCAGCGCCGTAGCCGCTGCCGCATCGAAGGCATTACCGCCCTTGCTGAGCATGGTGACGCCTGCCCTGGTCGCCAGCGGTTCGGCGGCTACCACCATGCCAGAATCCGGACTGGCCGTATGGGCTGTAAAAGGTAATAGCAGTAACGGGATTAGAAACAGGCGCTTCATGTACTGGCGGCTCATAATTGGTATTTCTCAAGTAATCGACGGATGCCGGTTGGCAATGCAAATTTCGTCATATCCCGAACCCACTGGCCGTCGCCGGATGGTTCTGTTCTCAAAGTCTCGCTGTAGAGGTGCAGGCGGCGATGGGTTAGCAGGTGAACATGAGTGAGATTTCGTGCGGGAGGCTCATCAAGTTCGGTAATGGGCGGCGTCCACAATCCGCCCCAGATGCCGGAATCGGAGCGTTGGGTCAGCCAGATGCCACGCCGGGGACATAAGTAAAGGCTGACCAACCAGTGGACATCAAGGACCGGAACAGCTTTCCGTTTCTTATCCGCGGACTTTACCTGAAAAGCCGAGGCGCAATACGAAGAGACGGGACAGTTACCGCAATCCGGCGTGTTCGAAGAACAGACAGTCGCTCCCAGTTCCATCATCGCCTGATTCCATAAAGCGGGATCTTCATTTTGATCAATCACCTGTTGAGCCCATCGCCACAATTTTTTTTCCGTTGCTTCCGGTATTGTATGCCAGCGCCGGAGTACCCGTTTCACATTGCCATCAAGCACCGGCGTGTTTGCACCGAAGCAGAAAGAGGCAATGGCCCCGGCCGTGGATCGGCCGATGCCCGGCAGGGCGGCTATGTCATCGAAGGTTTGAGGGAATTCCCCCCCGTATTGTGATACAATCCGTTGGGCGGCCGTATGAATCAGGCGGGCGCGGCGGTAATAGCCCAGCCCTTCCCATGCCTTGAGTACATCATCCGGCGTTACGGAGGCAATACTCGCGATATCAGGAAAGCGCTTGAACCATGCCGCAAAGCGAGGCGCCACCGTTTTGACCTGTGTTTGTTGCAGCATAATTTCGGAAATCCAGATCACATAGGGGTCACGTTTCCCGCGCCACGGAAGATTGCGGGCATTTTCTTCGTACCAGTCGGTTAGAAGGCTACATCCTGCGGAAAACAAAGCGGTCCCCCAGCACCTCAAAGGTGAGATAGAAGCTGACCCGATCCAGTCCCCACGATCTGGGCAATGGCCGGAACGGCGCGGCGGCATGAATGGCGGCCACGGCGCTTTCATTTAACTGCCGGATGGGACTGGGGCGCAGAATTTCGACGCCCCCCAGCGATCCGTCGCGTTCGATGGTCAGGCGCATCAGCGCCCGGCGTTCCTCGACAGGGTATTGGCTATAATTGGCCTGACCCGGTCGCCATTGTTCTTCCAGTGCGCGCACCAGCAAATGGGCGTAGGGCGCAAATTTGACCTTGCGCGTGTTGATGGGAATATCAGCCTCGTGCGCGAGCATCGTTTTTAGCCGCCGTTCACGCGCAAAATCACGTGACAACTCCGCCATCGCCATGCTGGAGGGCATCAGGTTGGCCATGGATATGGGTCGTCTCCGTGGCTTGGGTTTCGGCTTTGGTCTCCGTTTTGGCGAGGGTCGCTTGGCGTTTTCCAGCGTGGGGCCACGGCGTGCCAGTGTGCGGATGTGCTGCCGCGGTTTAGGTTTCGGTGCGGGTGGCGGTGTGTGCGGAGCTTGTGGCGCAGCCAGCTTCGGCGACTGGCGGCGCTGGCCAATCGTAGGGCTGCGAGCCGCCCGGGTTAACCGATCCCGTGCGCGGCGGCTTGCGCCTCGCGCCGTCCTGTTGGCGATGGCATCGGCTTTTTTCGGAGGTTTGGCTGTTTTCGTTTTTTCCGGCTTGAGAAGTACCACATCCATGGATTTCGGAAACTCATGCTTGGGTAACGGCTTGCTAACGTACTGCCATGTAATCAGCATAGCCAGCAGTACATGGCAGGCGACAGATGCCACAAAGGAGGCGCTCCAGCGTTTCCTTTCCGGCGTGTATTCCGGTCTATCCATTGGTTTTGCAACGCAGACGGGAAGTAATGCAAGCGAGGATGGAAGCGTTGACCCATCCGGTAATACAGGAGGCGATCAGAAATGGCGGCAGCATGGTCCCTATCAACATATTGCCTGTGAACCCGCGCCCAATGCTCCCTTCGCTACAAAATGAACCGGTTTCTGTTCGTGGAGGCGATATTACGCCAATTTGGCGCGGCGGGAAATCAGATGGTGATCTTGCCATGCGGCATACTGTAACAGCAGTGGAGTGGTTTAATCCAACAGGCTGTAAGAAGGGGCGGCCACCCGTCGGCAGCCGCCAGTGGCTCAAGAGAACCACTCTCCATTCAATCTAGTTCATGCTTTCCGGCTTGTCAACTTTGAGGCTATTAT
>CAYOUW010000128.1:0-4948 GCA_964407235.1 uncultured Zetaproteobacteria bacterium
CCTTGCAAGAGGCTCTTCTGTATATGGTTAACCCATCTGCCCGGCATGAGATGCCTCCATCGCGGTTCTTTGCGTCAAAATGCACGGACTTCCATTGCATGCATCCAATGTCAATGTTGGATCCAGGGTTCCACAGGCGTCTGGCAAACTGCCTCCGATCCATCTATGATAACAGACGATGAGCAAACATCAGACCGCCGCCATGCTGATTATCGGCAATGAGATTCTTTCAGGGCGCACGCGCGAGGCGAACGGCTGGCTGACGGCTCAAAAGCTGTTTGATCATGGCTGTAGATTGGCTGAAATTGCTATCGTACCGGATATTCAGCATGCCATCATCGAATCGTTGAACAGACTGCGGAGCAACCATGATGCAGTCATTACCAGCGGCGGGATTGGTCCGACGCATGACGACATCACGATGGGTGCGGTCGCCAGGGCCTTCGGCGTCGAACTTGTCGAACACCGTTACATCATACAGGCGATGACCGAGTATTACGGCGAGGACGGGCTGGATGCCGGACGGCGGCGTATGAGCCGTGTACCGAAGGATGCGCATCTGATCCGCTGTGAGAAAACGATTGCGCCAGGTGTGCGCATAAGCAATGTTTATGTGCTGGCCGGGGTGCCGGATATCTTCACCTCGCAATTGAATGTCATTCTTCCTGAGTTCGGTGGAGACCCCTATCAACGACGGGAGATTGAGGTGAATCTTCTGGAAAGCAGTTTTTCCAGAGCTTTAGCCCTGATTCAGGATGAATTTCCCGAAGTTGAGATCGGTTCCTATCCCGGCCAGTGCGGGGCAAAGCCTCGGGGCAAGATATGTTTAAGCGGCCGGAATGTCACGCGGATCCATGCAGCAGAAAACAAAATCCGGGGCACGCTTGAATCCCTGAACCGTTTATCGGAAAAGGATTGAACCGCCAAGCCGATTGAAAAACCCGTGATCGGACCTGGATCAGGCGCTTCTCCTTTTCTTTGCTTGCTTTGGCCGTTCACCCCCCCCAGCGTTCGTCTTATGAACCGCAATCCTTTATTCCGATCCACGCAGACTGAATTGCCCCTGTTTAGCGACATTCAGCCCCAACATATCCTTCCGGCGCTAGATGCAATGCTGGGTGAGAATCGGGAAAAAATTTCAGAATTGCTCGAAGAGGATTGCTGTGACTGGCTGCATCTGATGCAGCCGATGGAGGTGCTGGAGGAACGCTTAAGCCGTTTGTGGGGGCCAGTGAATCATCTGAATGCCGTATGTGATTCGGACGAATTGCGGCCGGTTTACCGGCAGGGACTGATGAATTTGACCGCCTACCGGACGGGACTGGCCCAGAACGAGGCGTTGTTTTCCGCTATCAGGGCGTTGCATGACAGCCCGCCATTTCAAGCTTTGAATCATGAACGGAAACAGGTGTTGCGCCATGCCTTGCGTGATTTGCGTTTGGGGGGCGCTGAACTGCCACCGAAAAAGAAGATGCGTTTCAAGGAAATTCAGATGCGCTTGTCCGAGTTGGGAGCACAATTTGAGCAGCACATACTCGACGCTACCCGCGCCTTTGATCTGCATCTGGAGCATGAACGTGATCTGGTCGGAGTGCCGCTCTCCATCCGGGATGCGGCCAGTGAGCGCGCCAGAGCGAAAGGCAGGGAGGGGTGGCTCTTTACGCTGGATGCGCCGTCCTACATCCCCTTTATGCAATACGCGGAAAACCGCGGACTTCGGCGGAAGATGTACACGGCTTATGTCACACGCGCCAGTGACGGAGCGCAGGATAATACGCCGTTGATTGTTGAGATCCTCAAACTTAAACAGGAAGCAGCGCAATTGCTGGGTTACCATAACTATGGGGAGGTGTCACTGGCCACCAAAATGGCCGGGGAACCTTCCGAAGTTATTGGCTTTCTGCGTGATCTGGCCCGGCGCGGCAAACCCCATGCACAAAAAGAGGTGGCGGATCTGGAAGCTTTTTCGGCCGCCGAACTGGATCTTGAAACCCTCGAAGCATGGGATGTGGCCTTTGCCGCCGAACACCTGCGACGGAAGCTGTTTCATTTCTCGCAGGAGGATCTGAAACCCTATTTTCCCGAACAGCAGGTGCTTGCAGGATTGTTCGCGGTGACGCAAAAGCTTTATGGCATCCGGATTCGTGAACGGGAGAGCGTGCCCGTGTGGCATCCTGATGTTCGCTTCTTCGATATTTTTGATGATTCCGGAGAGCGTATCGCCGGATTTTACCTCGACTCTTATGTCCGACCCCACAAACGCGGCGGCGCCTGGATGGATGAGTGCATCATTCGCTGGCGCAGACCCGATTGCACGTTACAACTCCCCGTTGCCTATCTGGTCTGCAACTTCGATGCGCCGGTGAGAGGCAGACCGGCGCTATGGACGCATGAGGAAGTAATTACCCTGTTTCACGAATTTGGCCACGGTCTGCACCATATGTTAACGCAGGTGGAAACGCTGGATGTGTCCGGTATTCGCGGCGCACCCTGGGATGCGGTGGAGTTGCCCAGCCAGTTCATGGAGAATTTCTGCTGGGAACGCGATGCGCTGGATTTATTCGCACGCCATTTCGAAACCGGCGAAAAGCTGCCGGATGCGCTGTTTGACAGGATGCGTGCGGCCAAAACCTTTCATTCAGGCATACAGATGTTGCGGCAGGTCGAACTCGCTTTGTTCGATTTTCTACTGCATACGGCATTTGATCCGGAGGGAAAGCAAAGCGTTCAGGACCTGCTGGATACGGTGCGTGCCGAAGTGGCCGTGCTCAAACCGCCGTCTTTTAACAGGTTCCAGAACAGTTTTTCACATATCTTCGCGGGTGGCTATGCAGCCGGGTATTACTCATACAAATGGGCCGAGGTGCTTTCGGCTGATGCGTTTTCCGCCTTTGAGGAAGCAGGTATTTTTGATCCCGAAACTGCTACTGCCTTGAGAAGGGAGGTACTTTCCGTTGGCGGAAGTCGCGATATCATGGAAGCGTTCATTGCCTTTCGCGGCCGCAAGCCGACGGTGGATGCGCTGCTGCGGCATTCCGGACTGGAGGATCTCTGACAACCGTCAGCCCATGCTGTTACATCCCGCGCTATACCAGTCATATTATATCGACCTGTTTCTCGCAAGTTCGGGATGGGGGACAGGTATTCCCCCCGAATTATGCATGGGACGTTTGATAGCGTACTCTCGGGCGATGAATATGTGTTTGCCTGTTGCATCCATTGAAAACGAAAGTCTGAACACCATTGAGCCTTTTGCAAAACTCTGGGTGGATGAGCGGCAATCCCACCTTGAGTCCATTGTCGGGATGGAATGAGGTGCATGGTGGTTCCATGGAGCGAAATTCCAGCTCGGAAATGGACCAAAGCGGGGAAGCCGATCGCTGCTCACGAGTTTTGCAAGAGGCTCCATCGGTTCGCCATTACGGAATTGTTTCGGCAGGTGCAGGAATGAGAATAAGATTCCATTAAGAAATAGCGTCGTTCATCTTTAAGGATTGCAGTCATGAAATATACCAATGAGCTGAAAAGGTTTCTTGTAGAATATGAGCGTTATGAATTACAGGTTTTAAATCCCGTGCATAGTGACATCAAACAAATTCTGAGTGGTTGGGAAAATCCCGAATATTGGAGAAAGTATACCACTGGCAAAGGAGTAGCTACGCCTTCTCCAGTACGAATGGCGCTAACCCGTATTAAACATCCTGACAGAGTGGTGGATAAAATTTTTCGCAAATCGGATCGTTTCCCGGAGGGGCTCTGCTCTCACAGTTTCCGTCAAATGCATGATACAATCGGGGCTCGGGTGATAGTCTACTTTTCCTCACAACTTCCGCTGATTGACCGGGAATTACGTAGCTCAAATATGATTGAAATATCTGAAGAGGATCCTCCTGAAGCATATTTAAGCGCCGACTTTCTCGGACGGGTCGGCTTGACGCATATTGATCAGAAAACCAAGGAAAGCGGCTATTCGTCGATTCATTATACTGTACGCTTGAAAAACAGTTCCATTCCTGATCAGGAGCGGCCTTACTTCGAGATACAAGTGAGAACGCTGGCCCAGGAACTATGGAGTGAGCTGGAACACGTCCTCTCATATAAATCGGAAAGCAGGCCTCACTTTTCCGCGAAACGCCGGTTCCAGATCCTGAGTATGGACGTTAGTGCTATCGATGAACATTTCAATTTATTGTATGAAGAACTGATTCATAATCAGGCGATTGCAACCTATCAGGATTCTGATCTGCTCACTTTTGAGAATTTACCCAAGGTGCTGATGGAAGCAGGCGTCCAGTGCGCATTAAGTAACCTGAATTCTATTTTAAAGATTTTATTTAGCAGGGGAGTCGAGACGATAGGAGACTTGTTAAAAATTGTCACGCCTCGAAGGCTTGTTACCATCCGAAATACCTATCTTTCCACTATAGGACATATTCCGGATGATCTGGAATTGATTGCGGCATTGGCTGCGCTCAAAGGGGCGCAGACAAAAACAATTGAAATTGAGCGGATTAACGCCCAAATTAATTATCAACAATCTGCGTAACCGGGCTTTGGCATCCGCGGGCATCTCAAATAATGTAAAGGGCAACGCCAGGCAACAAAATGCCAGAAATTCGCCGCTGCTCCTTGCCGGTCTGGAATAGAGGGTGGGCAGGTCTTCTGTCCCCGAACCGGATTGGGAGCCGCGTAATAGCCTGAGGCGCTATTCATAAATCATACATCACGCGCCTTTTTCCAGGCTGTCCAGAATCGGACAGGCTTTCAGTGGACCCTCCTTGCCGGGGCAGGCATTCGCAAGCGGGACAAGTGCCGTCCGCATGCGCTCAAGGTCACGAATCTTCTGTCCAATATCTTCAAGGTGGTCTGCCGCCATGGTGCTGACCTCGGCACAGCTCGCATCCTGTTCTCCCTGCAAGGCCAGCAGCGCGGTAATCTGCTTCAGGGA
>CAYOUW010000129.1:0-4945 GCA_964407235.1 uncultured Zetaproteobacteria bacterium
AATAGCTGCACACAATGAAGTCATTGGGGGAAATTAAACATCTTCTTCAAATTATTAATGAGGTCGTATATTTTGACAAATCAACCCTGTTTTATCGCTAATGGATGCAGAATATGGCATCCGGCTGATGGAGTGGCTAGAGATTAACGAGGGTAGATCAACGCTGATGCAGGATCATCCATCGGCGCGGAAGCGAGCGGCCCGGCTTAAGGCTATTTTTAATGCCCATAGCTGACCCGCCTTGATGCCCTTCATCTTGTCCGGCTTGGATCACATAGCGAACTTGGATTTTAGCCCAACATCTTAGCCAAGCCTTCCATCCAGTCGCGCTTATACGTTTTTTCATGGTGGTACTGGTTGTCCGTGTAGGACACCGCAAAAACGTCTACAAGTGACACGGTTAAATCCGTCCCTCCTGCGCACGCTTCTGCCTGTCTATCTCGTTTCCACCACCAGTTTGGCTTCCATACCGCTGATTGAGTTCAACTGTTCGGATTTAATATGGATTTTCATGTAAGAAAAGTTATCTACATTTGGATAGATGCCCGGCATCCGCTGGAGTGCTCGCCCCTCATATAGAGTGATTCCGTCAAAAACATATCCATGAAATGCTCTCTTTAGATTTGGCAACCAGAACAAATCAATAGCTATTTTATGGGCATGCATGTAGCGAACGAGGTTGGGCCATACAATAGGGAACTTGTCAATAAGTCTTTTGGTGACAATCCATTTGTCTTGAAGGCCTGGACGACATTGCCCAATAAACCAGCGCGGTGTTTTCTCATTTTTTGCACGCCAGACTTGCACTCTAGCCATCCATGAATCAAAGCCCAAGCCGCCATCTAATAGGTTTTTCCAAAAAGGCGTGTCCCTATAAGCAGAATAAGGCATACATTTTGTATGTGTGTTCCATGCTACGCCGACAGTTACATCGTAACCGCCGTCGCTGGAATGAGTAACATCCGTAATCTTCGTTTTCACCACCGTTTTGGTCATCACCCAGTGGTAAAAATGCTTTTTTAGCCATGCGATTCCCTTCTGCACTTTGCTTTCCTCACGTAGAGCGTCCTCGGTTCGTTGTATCGCAATTTCCGCTTTAAACTGTTTGGCCCTAGCCGCATTTCTTTTGGCCCTAGCCGCATTTCTTTTGGCCAATGCGTCATTTTTATCGAGCATGGCCTTGAGCGTCCCCGGCGCGAATTTCATTCTTGACTGGATGAACAAGGTTTGAATCTCCGCCCCGACCCGCGTTCTTTCGGCCATCAACTGATATGTCTTTGCTGCCTCTTTGGCGACTGCCAGTCTTCCGTTCATCTCTGACATACGCTTCATCAATGCCGCCACCCTGGCGTCTTCATCGGCCAGGCTGCGCGCCAGCGCCACGTTATGTTGCATGACAGCGATCCTGCTTTTCAGCACGGCGTCATCCACTGCCGCCGTCGCGGTGACATGCAACACTGATTGCCCGGCGGCATTGATGGACATGGATTCCTTAACATCTCTGATAGACACGATAGCAGCAGCCGCCATGTGGATGGACTGCGCGTACTTGTCATTCACCAGTTCTTCATCGCCCTGCACGTACTTGCCTGCGGCAGCCGCCGCCAGCATACGCAACTTGTTTAGGGCGATCCTCCTGGCAGCCGTTCGGTTGTCGTTATCGCCGAGCGTATAGTCTACGCTATATTGTCTGCTCCACTGTGCGGCATGGGCGAAACATGGCAGGAGCAGCGCGCAGGCGATGGCCGCCATGCGTGCTAGCATCCATCCGCCCATATGAGGTCTACTATTCGGACGAGGCATGGATAGCCACTCCCTTGGGCGCAACCACCGGTACTGCCACCTTCTTCTTCGCACCTGCAACAGGCTTGACTTCAGGCGCGTTGAGTTCCGTCGCCTTCTGATCTTTCAACATCATTTCATTGCGCTGGCGCATCTCGTCTATGGTCATTTTGTGCTTGATTTGCGCGCTCTCAATATTCTGTTTACGCTGCTTATCCAGCCTGCGTTCCAGGTCGTCAAAGGCATTCCTCACGGTCTTATCGGTGGTATTCATTTGTTGTTCTTTCAGCACCTTATTAAACTCATCGTAAGGCAATTTCATGAGCACCCACGCATACGCACGTCCATTGATGGCTTGGGTCTTCTGTTTGACTGTTTCCTCGCCTACGATAGACGCCTGCACCAGTTCATCAATGAGACTTTGATAGCGCACCCGCAATGCATTACCACCTGAATCCCGCTGGAAGTCACGTTCGCTGCCGGTCAGCTCCTTCTTGTACAACTTGGCCAGTCCGAACTCTGCCCGGAGCCTGGCTTGCGCGATGGACAGGCGTAGCGAGCTACTGTCCGCCGATCCGACGGCGTACATGCCGGTTGCATCAGCTCGCGGCGGGTTGACAGCCCAATCCGGTGTTTTAGCGATTTCTGTCTCAAGCTTCGCCTGTTTAAGCTCCTCTATTTTCTGTTCCTGTTTGGCTTTGATCTGCGCGATCTGCGCTTCGTCCTTGGCGATACCCACCGCCGTCTTGTTTGTCGAACATCCAGCCAACAAAACGATGGTCACGGCAAGTGCCGAAGCGATCATTGTGATATTTTTCATCTAATATTCTCCTTTTTTCCCCGACATGAAGAAACGGGGTCTTCTCATCGGGTGCTACCCGAACAAGCCTCGCACGGCGTGAATCAACCCCGGTGCAGCCGTTTGCAACCATACCCATGCTTTTACAAACCACCGTGCGGCGTAGGGGCTTGTCACCGCCGCGATCCCGCCGATCAATATACCAATCCATAATTTCATAACGCGATCTCCTGTTTCTGTTCCATCTCCACCCGTACTTTTTCCATCGCCTTTCCGCTGGGCTTGCGATCGCCTGGCTCTTCCCATCGCAGCAGACAGGAAAGGTTCTGTCTGGAAACCCCGAAATTAAGGGATGCCCCGGCGATGCTTACTCCCTCTCTTTCCATCCAGTCGCGCACCTCCTGCGCAAGGCCGCGCAGATCCGCGCATAAAGTGCGCGGTTGATGCGCAGTCAACTGCGCGGTTACGTTCTCGGAGGCATGATTATCCGCGTTACTCTCTGGTATTTTAGTATCATTTGCGCATAAGTGCGCATTATCCGCGCATCCGCGCATATAAGGCGCACTTATACTTCTTGTCCGCATATTTCGGCTGATATGGGTAATGGCCAGTATGTTCGTCAATTGAATCAGCATCAGTCCAAGCGCCTGCAATAATACCAGAAGAATTACGGAAACTCCTTTATTTGCAACAGAAACAGGAGGATTTGGCGGTGTTCTATGTGGTATATTTATCCTTCTCATCGCTTGTTTGTTCAGTACATCAATGCGTCCTTGTTCCCTATCCATGCGTTTCTGAAGCTTCTGGATGGCAGGCAGCCAACCCACCCGTTTCCGGCTATTTTCCATATAGGCGCGCACTAGCCGCGCATCCTGCGCAAGCCGCGCATGCGCGGTCTGCGCGGCATGCGCATTTTCTGCGCGGCCTACGCGCACCGTGTCTTTGTCGGACTTTAATTGACCCTTGTATTGCGCAACTTTCTCCCGGTATTGTGCAAGCTGTAGAGCATGATGCGCAGCACTGGCTCTGGCCTGCGCATCCGCTTTTACTGCCACACCGCCGATTTGATAGAGGGGCCCGGCGAGCAGCAAAAGGCTCGCCGCCAGCCCGAGCGCCCGTGATGCAATTCCAGGGCGATACCATAACCACAGGCTTCCCGCCTCGATGACGACGCTCCATACCCATCCGATGGACTGGTTGACGTTCACCGACCAGAATTCCATTGAGTGGTACTGGATGATGAACGTGCCCCCTGCGATCAGTAGCCACGGAAGCATCATGGCGATCCTGCCTGTCATTGAGCCTCCTCCTGTTTCTTCTGTTCTTTCCATTTCCGCAGGCGTCTCGCAATTGTTGAGACATCAACCTTCACATGATGTTTTTTTCTCAGCCACTTGCGTATTTGCACCAACGTTTTACCGAGTTCATAGCGGGCGTATTCAATCTCCTCCTGGTATCTGTCCAACCGGCTTTGCCGCGTTTTGTAAGGTGTGCGGCGCGATATTTTCCGCATATCCTGTTCTATTTCTTTTTTGAAAGCGGCAATATCCAGTGCTTGTTCTTGATCTCCTTCATATCCTTCTTTATCTCTTGGTCTTAAATACCCCATTTCCTGACTGCGCACTACATAAGCGTGTTTGTAGAACATCCCCGCCGCTTGCAATTCCCGCATACGCATATGAGCGTATGTATTACGCATCATACTTTGTCCGCCAGACCATCCCAGCGTTCGCCTGGACGCGCTGATAACCGATTTTTCCCATCCCTGCCCGCCGCCAATATTGTAATGGCACTTCCAAACGATTTGGCGGCAGACTTTTACAACTGATTCTGGCAATCGCCGCGCCTCCAGTTGTTCGGCCAAGTCACGGGGGATAAGCACCTCGCGCACCAGGCCATGTCTGCTGCAAACGGTGTAGCGCACGCCATCCCTGCCAGTAAATCGCTCAGGAAACCAGTTCACACCATCTGATGCAGGGCGTTCGCTGGCCGGAAGCAGGTTAAACAGCTCATCTCCCCTCAGTCCTGCGACGTAGGCGATGCGCGTCGCCAGCGCGTTATGCTCCCGCTGCGCCCCGATAATCCGTTCGATCTGCTCTGGCGTATAAATGCCATAACTACATTCTCTCAGTTGTCGCAGGCTCATTTCTCTCTCCATTTCCGCAGACGATTAAAGATAGCCGCGATACTCATTTTAACATGATGTTTTTTTCTCAGCCACTTGCGTATTTGCACCAACGTTTTACCGAGTTCATAGCGGGCGTATTCAATCTCCTCCTGGTATCTGTCCAACCTGCTTTGCCGCGTTTTGTATGATCGGTAATGGGATTTTGCCTCTGCCGCTTCGATAAGTTCAAAGTCTTG
>CAYOUW010000130.1:0-4850 GCA_964407235.1 uncultured Zetaproteobacteria bacterium
CTCAGCACAACGCCTTCCAGCACGCGCCTGTTGCTTTTCTTTTCACTCATGCTTCAACTCCCTGACGTGAATGCTCCGCCAGAATGGTTTTAATCCGGGCAAGCTCGCGCCGCAACTGTGCCGGACGCGCGGTATGGGTTAACTGCATGGTCGCCTGCTGGAACCTCAACTTCATGGCTTCCGCCTCCAGTTCATCCATGCGTTCCTTCAGATCATTCGCAGGCATAGCGCGCAAATCCTTCGCCTTCTTTATATCGCTCATCGGCCCGCTCCGCGCATCACTACTTTGGTGCGAATCGGTAACTTGGCTGCCGCCAGTGCCAGCGCCTCACGCGCGACAACCTCTTCCACACCGTCCATTTCATATAGAATTCGGCCCATACGAACGGCAGCAACCCAGTATTCAGGCGCCCCCTTGCCTTTGCCCATACGTACTTCAGCCGGTTTGGAGGAGACAGGCAAATCCGGAAACATACGAATCCAGATACGGCCCTGCCGCTTGATATGGCGGGTCATGGCAACACGCGCGGCTTCAATCTGGCGCGCTGTGATGCGCCCGGCCTCCATGGCCTTCAAACCAAACTGGCCAAAGTTCAGGCTGGCGCCGCGCGGACTAATTCCACGCAAACGTTGCAATTCCTTGTGGTGCTTGCGCCAACGGATTTTTTTCGGTTGCAACATAATCTTCTACCCTCGCAATCTAGCCTGAACTATTCACAAATACTGCTGCGCAATCATCACGGCAATTCATCAATAATCCGGGTTAGCCTTTTTCTTCGGATTCGCCGATTTTCTCGCCCTTGAACACCCACACCTTGACGCCAATGATGCCATAAGTGGTGTGCGCTTCGGCAAATCCATAATCCACATCGGCCCGCAAGGTATGCAATGGCACGCGACCCTCACGATAGCCTTCCGTCCGCGCAATCTCGGCGCCGCCCAAACGTCCCGAACATTTCACCCGAACACCCTTGGCGCCCATGCGTAAAGCCCCCTGCAGGGAACGTTTCATGGCTCGCCGAAATGCCACGCGGCGCTCCAGTTGAAATGCAATATTTTCGGCTACCAGCTGCGCCTCGGCTTCGGCCTGACGCACTTCCATGATGTACACTTCCACATCCTGACCCGTCATACGGCGAAGATCCTGACGCAAAGCCTCAATGTCCGCACCCTTCTTGCCGATCACAACACCGGGACGCGCAGTATGCACCGTGATTTTCACCTTGCCAGCCGGCCGTTCAATCATGATGCGGGATACATAGGCATGCTTCAGACGTTTTTTAACATATTCCCGAAGGCGGATATCTTCCAGAAGCAGTGTGCCAAAATTCTTCTCGGCATACCACTGAGATTCCCAGCCACGGGTTATGCCTACGCGAAAACCAATTGGATTAACTTTTTGTCCCATGCATCAGCTCCGTTTCTAAAACTTGCTTAATCGCGCTCACGCACTGCCACCATCAGGTGACTGCGGCGCTTGTAACGCTTACGGATTCGGCCCATACCCTTCGGCCTCCACCGTTTCAGTATTTGGCCTTCATCCACGCGGACCGTCGAAACCATGAGTTCGTCCACATCCAGGGCATGGTTTTGTTCAGCATTGGCGATGGCCGATTTCAACACCTTTTCCATCAGCCGCGCCCCCTTGCTGGGCGATAGCGCCAACATGGCCAAAGCGCGCCCAACGGTAAGGCCACGGATCGCATCCGCGATCAACCGCGCCTTCCGCGGACTGATCCGGCTCTCTTTCGCCAACGCGCGCACTTCCTCTGTCATGATCTGTTACCTCTTTGATTTCCTGTCCGCACCATGACCATAGTAGGTCCGGGTCGGCGCAAACTCGCCCAATTTATGGCCCACCATGTTCTCGGATACAAACACCGGAATAAATTTATTCCCGTTATGAACAGCAAAATTCAAGCCGACAAAATCCGGTGCAATCGTCGAACGGCGAGACCATGTCTTGATCACGCTTTTCTGTTTACCTTCCTGTACGGCATCAATCTTCTTCTGCAATGAAGCCTCAATATAGGCTCCTTTTTTCAACGAACGCGCCATTAGTAGCCCCTCACTTCTGCTTGCGGCGGCGAATAATATCGCGATTCGACGCCTTGTTCTTGTTGCGTGTCTTGTGCCCCTTGGTCGGCACGCCCCACGGCGTCACTGGATGGCGCCCTCCGGAAGTCCGACCCTCGCCACCGCCATGCGGGTGATCCACGGGATTCATCGCCACGCCCCGAACTGTCGGCCGTACGCCGAGCCAGCGGGTACGCCCGGCCTTGCCCACCTTGCGGTTGGCATGATCGCCATTGGCAACAACGCCGATGCTGGCCATACAGCGATCGTCCACGCGACGGAATTCTCCGGAAGGCATCTTCAATATCGCCCGTTCGCCTTCCTTGCCCATCAACTGGATGCCGATACCCGCGCTGCGCGCAAGCTGGCCACCCTTGCCAGGTTTGAGTTCCACGTTATGCAACATGGTGCCGACACGGATATTGGAAATTCGCATGGCGTTGCCGGGACGCACCTCCGCATCCGGCCCGCTCATCACTGTATCACCGGGACGCAAGCCCTGGGGCGCCAGGATATATCGTTTGTCGCCATTGATAAAAATAATCAGGGCAATATACGCACTGCGATTCGGATCGTACTCGATGCGTTCTACATGACCGGCAATGCCAACATTGTCGCGCTTAAAGTCCACCATGCGGTACAACTGTTTATGGCCGCCACCACGGTGCCTTGAGGTAATACGACCCTTGTTGTTGCGCCCACCCTTCCTGGTCAGGCCTTTGGTCAAACTACGATCCGCCCGGCCCTTGTGCAAGTCCGGATTCACCACGGCCACACGTCCGCGCGAACCGTTGGTCGTAGGTTTCAATGCTTTTAGCGTCATTTTAAGCCTCTTCCGTCACATCAAGCGTTTCGCCTTCCGCCAATCGAACAACCGCCTTGCGGTAGCCCGAACGGAACCCGTCATGTGCGCCTCGGCGTTTCGGTTTTCCGGGCATGTTCATTATCCGCACCTTTTCCACTTTTACTTCGAAAACAGATTCAACGGCATGCCTGATCTGCTGCTTGGTTGCGCTTCTCTCCACGCGAAAGCTATACTGGTTCGTCGCTCCCTGGGCAGCATAGCTCTTCTCCGTCACGACAGGGCGGCGCAGCGTTCTGAAATCCTCAGATGTCGCACTCATGACAGACGCTCCTCCAAATTCTCAACAACAGCCTGCGTCAACACCAGACGATCGTATTTCAACAGATCATGCAAATTCATTTGTCCATCCAACACCACTTTGGCATTCGGAACATTACGGCCCGACAACGCAACCTCCCGACTTTCAGCATCAAGCACAATCAAGCCGCTGTTGACGTCCAGAACCTTCAACATCTGTACAAAATCCCTGGTCCTGATGGCATTCAATTCAAGCTTGTCCAATACCACCAGACGGCCATCGCGCACATGGCTTGAAAGCACCATACACAATGCGCGGCGGCGTTCCTTCCTGTTGATTCGCGTCTCATAAGAGCGCGGCGAAGGGCCATGCGCAATACCACCATGGCGCCATTGCGTCGCCCGCGTCGAACCCTGACGGGCGCGGCCCGTGCCCTTTTGCTTCCAGGGCTTCTTGCCACCGCCGGACACTTCGGCGCGGCTCTTGGTTTTGTGCGTTCCGGCGCGTTGTCCGGCGGAAAGCGCGGAATAAACCCGATGCACGAAACCTGCATCCGCATCAAGACCGAATACCGCATCATTCAGGCTCCGCTTACCGACCGGCTTGTTGTTCTGATCCACCACCGACACTTCAGGCATCCTATGCTCCCTTCACTGCCGGACGAAGTTCAACAAGCCCGTTCTTTGCCCCCGGAACAGCACCCTTGACCAAAATACGGCTGGACTCGGCATCCACGCGCACGATCTCCAGGTTTTGGACTGTCACACGTGTAGCGCCATAGTGACCCGGCATCTTTTTTCCCGGAAATACACGTCCGGGCCATTGGCACTGGCCGGTAGAACCCATCTGTCGATGGACTTTTTCAGCACCATGGCTGGCGCGGCCGCCGGCAAAGTTGTAACGCTTCATCACACCGGCAAAACCACGCCCTTTGGATGTGGCGGAAACATCAATCTTCTGCCCTGCCTCAAACATCTCCGGCGCCAATACCTGGCCAATTTCAAAAACATCATCAACTGCCGTGCGAAATTCCTTCAGACCACGCATGGCATCCTGGGCCTGCCTGGCATAGTGCCCCTGAACCGCACGCGTCTGCTTGCGGGGAGCATCACCAAAGCCCACCTGAATAGCATCATAGCCATCCTTCTCGCTGGTGCGCAACGCAACTACACGGCACGGCTCTACATTGAGAACCGTCACCGGCACCGCCATGCCTTCCTTGGTGAATATCTGTGTCATGCCCGCCTTGCGGGCGATCAATCCAGCAGTCATCTCGTCTCTCCCATGGGATAGGACACTACAGCTTGATCTCAACGTCCACGCCGGACGGAAGATCAAGCTTCATCAACGCATCCACGGTCTGCGGCGTTGGATTGTCAATATCCAGCAACCGCTTGTGGGTGCGAATTTCGAACTGTTCCCGCGAATCCTTGTCCTTGTGCGGACTCTTGATTACGCAGAACTTTTCAATCCGTGTCGGCAACGGAATCGGGCCGCGCACGACAGCGCCCGTACGCTTGGCCGTGGATACGATGTCCGCCGCACTCTTGTCCAGAATACGATGGTCAAACGCCTTCAATCGAATACGTATTGTTTCGGCAGCCACAAAACCCCCCTACTTAATAATTTCGGTAACGACGCCAGCGCCGACCGTACGGCCACCCTCACGAA
>CAYOUW010000131.1:0-4828 GCA_964407235.1 uncultured Zetaproteobacteria bacterium
GGTACCAGTGCGCGGCCTGTCTGGCGTTCCGCTCCACGCCATGTCCCTGTGAATACATGCGTGCCAGTAAAAACTGCGCCCTGGCCTCTCCTTCTTTGGCTGCCTCGTGAAACCACCTGGACGCATCCTCGAATTGCTGCTTGTTGTAAGCTTCTTCTCCCAGAACCAGCGCCTTTTTACCCTCCGCATATTCCGGCGAAGCGATAAAGAAAAAGGCCGCACCGGCGCCGATGAGTACAAACAAGAAAATTCCTATCAGAATCCTGGCCATTCGCATCTCGCTCCCCCCGTACGCAAATGATTTCAGTCCCGCTCCCGAAAGGGTAACACGGACCGCCTGCTATCGGCTAATTTCTTTCAACACGGATGCCACCCTCGCTTTGACATCCTCGTCCATGGCGATGGGCCTTCCCCATTCCCGGCGGGTTTCTCCACGCCATTTGTGGGTGGCGTCAATCCCGACCTTGGAACCCAGGCCCGCAACCGGCGAAGCAAAATCCAGATAGTCAATGGGTGTATTTTCCACCATGGTGAAATCCCGCGCCGGATCGCAGCGCGTGGAGATGGCCCAGACCACCTCGGGCCACGAACGGCAATCAATATCATCGTCCACCACAATGATAAACTTGGTATACATGAACTGCCGCAGATACGACCAGATGCCGAACATCACCCTTTTCGCATGGCCGGCATAGGCTTTCTTCATGGACGCCACGGCCACGCGGTAGGAACATCCCTCCATCGGCAGGTAAAAATCAACGATTTCGGGAAATTGTTTACGTAAAATCGGCACAAAAATCTCATTGAACGCCAATCCCAGCACCGCGGGTTCATCCGGTGGTTTGCCGGTATAGGTAGAATGATAGATCGCATCCGCGCGCATGCTCATGCGCGCCACCGTAAATACAGGGAAACGCTCCACTTCGTTGTAATAGCCGGTATGGTCGCCAAACGGTCCTTCATCGGCATAGTCATCCAGCGATACATGACCCTCCAGCACGATCTCGGCGGATGCCGGAACCTGCAGCGGCACGCTTTGGCAATCAGTCAATACGCTTTTTTCACCGCGTAACAGTCCCGCGAACTGATATTCGGATAAGGTATCGGGAATCGGCGCCACTGCCGCCAGAATGGTGGCCGGATCAGCTCCGATCACGACGGCGCAAGGGAATGTGCGCGCGCCCGATTCTTTCGTTTCCTGATGATCCTGCGCACCGCCGCGATGCTTCAACCAGCGCATCAATACCTTGTTTCGACCCACCACCTGCTGGCGGTAAACACCCAGATTTTGTCGCTCCTTGTTCGGTCCGCGCGTCGTCACCAACCCCCAGGTAATGAGCGGCCCGGCATCCTGCGGCCAGCAGGTCTGAATGGGCAGGCGGCTCAAATCCACATCTTCTCCGGTCCACGTCACTTCCCGCCACGGCGCTTTCCTGACCACCCTGGGAGCCATATGCAACACCTTTTTCAAGATGGGAAGCTTGTTCCATACATCTTTCAATCCCCTGGGGGGATCCGGTTCCTTCAAATAAGCCAGCAATTCCCCGAGCTGGCGCAATTCATCCACGGATTCGCGTCCCATACCCAGCGCAATACGTTCTTCCGTGCCGAAAAGATTGGCCAGTAATGGCATATCGCTTCCCGTCACATGCTCAAACAACAACGCCGGACCACCGGCGCGCAACACATCGTCGGCGATCGCGGTCACTTCAAGGGCCGGGTTAACCTCGGTTTGAATACGCTTAAGTAGTCCCCGTTTCTCCAGATCGGCAATGAATGCACGCAAATCGGGATAGCTCAAGCGGATAGTTTCCCGCTTTCGATGTCAAAGACCGTGTCCAGCTTCGCCAGTTCAAAGATATCCCGCACGTTCTCCGACAAACCGGAAAGCACGAAGCGGCGTCCGCCGCCCCGGCTCCACTGCAAGCCTTCCACCAGCGTCGCAATGCCCGCCGAATCAATAAAACTGACACGGCCCAGATCCACGCGAATTTCTTTGTACTGATCATCCAGAAGGAGCTTCAAACGCCGGCGTAACTGCATCGCCGTATGGATATTCACCACGCCGTTTAAGGTGATCGCCACGCTCGCGGCATCCAATTTATGTTCCATGATTTCGAGCTTCATTTCCCCGTCTCCCCTTGCAAATGTTTGGTCAGCGACCAGCGGTTGCCATCATCGAGCGTCTGGTGCCGCACTTCATCCATGATAGTATCAATCAGATAAAGGCCCAATCCGCCGGGCCGCACCTGACCGGTATCCATCAATTTCCCCTGTAGTGTGCCTTCATCCATCAGCGGCGGCGCGTAATCACGAAATTCAAACCGCAGCGATCGGCCATCGTATTCGGCCTGCATTTCAATGGATCCTTCTTTTCCCCGGTAGCCATGCTGGCCGATATTCGCAAACAATTCATCCACCGCAAGCACGACACGGTTGGTTTCCCTGTCGTTCAGGCCCGCCCGTCGGCTCATCACCTCGACCATGGAGCTTAATACATGCACGCAATCACAGGCGCTGTTCAGTGTGCAGCTCAATTGGCTACTGCTGTTCAGTTCAGCCATGTTATTGATTGATGACTCCTAAGAATCGGGACACAGGGGCTATTCCACTTCAGTCAACACGATCTTGCAAGTTCTGCTCTCCCGGCGCCGGAATCAGCCCGAATGATTCACCAATGCTGTCCTATCCTCGCTTGTTCCCTTGTCCGCGGATAAAAGATGCAAGCAAGCCCCGCCCTTGACACACAGTCATGCCACATCGCACCATCAGCTTATCTTGCGTGAGTACGCACCCTTGGGTAGCGTCCCGCAACCCATTCAATTGGCCGTCTCTCAGGCCTTCAAACGAGGATTGTATGCTGGAGAAAATGCGTAATCATGCCCAGTCATGGCTGGCGAAACTCATTCTGGGCGGCGTTGCCCTGTCCTTTGTCCTGTGGGGCGCCGGTGATTATTTTATGGGGTCGCGCGTGCAAACCATTGCCGAGGTGGATGGTAATCCGATATCCGACTCCGCGTTTTCTCTTGCCTATGAGCGCCAGTTGAATGCCTACCGCGCCTTTCTGGGTAAAGCCTTTTCCAAAAAGACCGCGGAAAGCATGGGGCTGAAGAACACCACGCTACAAGTCCTGATTAACCGCCACCTGATGCTTGACGAAGCACAATCCATGGGTCTGGTGGCGCCCGGGAGTCTCTTGCTTGCCCGCGTGCGCGCCAATCCCGCATTTCTGTCGGCGGGGAATTTCGACCCCCGGCGTTATGAAGTACTTACCCGAGACATGGGGTTCCGCACGCCCGCGGATTACGAAACAAGCCTGCGCCTGGACATGATGGTGGATGCCTTGCAAAAAGCGATCACGCAAAGCGCCACGGTTACCGACGCGGAAGTACGCGAACGTTTTGAAAATGAGTATGAACAGCGCGAACTGGATGCCTTGATCGTGCGGCCGGCGAATGTTGAGTCCGGCATCAAAATCAGCGCTCGGGACGCCCGTGCATACTATGAAAGCCACAAAAATAATTATCGATCCCCCTTGCGGCTAAAACTGGCGGCCGTCGTGATTGATCCCGCAATCATCGCCAAAGGTATCCGGGTGGATGCCGAAGACATCAAGGCGGCCTACCGGAAACGCAAGGCGCAATTTTCTGTACCGGAAGAGCGGCGCGCACGGCAGATCCTTGTGCGCGTGCCCCGGAATGCGGATAAAAAGACACTCAGAAAAGCACGGGTGAAAATCGAAGCCGCCCTGAAACAGCTTCAAGCCGGAAAACCATTCCAGGATGTCGCCGGAAAAATGTCCGGGGACGCCGCCACCGCCAAAAATGGCGGCGATCTCGGCTACTTTACGCGGGGCGCGATGAGGTCCGCCATTGACAAAACGGTCTTTTCCATGAAAAAGGGCGAAATAAGCAACATTGTCAGAACCCGCCTCGGTTTCCATATCATCCAACTGACGAATATCAGACCGGCGAGAACCAAACCGCTGGCTGAGGTGCGGGGTGAACTGCGCCGGCAACTGACCCGCGCCAGGGCGAATGATGAAGCCTATAAATTATCACAGGATCTGGATGACGCCCTGGGCCGGGAAGACAATCTCGAAGATGCGGCCAAAAGTCTGGACATGAAAGTGCGTATCATCGGCCCCGTCAGCATGGACGAAGCGGCGGCGAACCCGATCTTTGCCAAAGATCCCTCCTACCGATCACGGATATTCGCCACTCAGCCCGGTGCGCCCGTGGATGTCATGGAGCTGGAGGATGGCCGTTTCGCCGCGGTAGCCGTACTGAAACGTGAGAAGCCTGCCATCTTGCCCTTTGCCAGGGTTTCGAAGAAAGTCTATGCCGCCGCGCGACGGCAGGCCGCCAATGCCGCCGCGCGCCAAAAAGCGAAATCCATCCTGAAGGAAGCCGCGCACGCGCCGCTAGCCAAGCTGGGGAAGAAGCATGGCGTGGCTTTCTACCAATCCGGACCGGTGCGCAGCAATGGCGCCGGCGGCAAGAGCGCGGCATGGCTTACTTCAAGGGTATTACAGGCTGCTTTTGTCACCGCGCCGGGACATACGGTCAATCATATTCTTGACGTGCCGGGGGGCTACGCCATTGTGCGGGTCAAGCGCGTGATTGCGGCAAATGGCGCGGAATTCGCCAAACGGAAAAAAGCGATTCGCTCGAAGCTGGCGGGAGCCAAAGGCGCGGTACGTTTTGCCCGCTGGATGACTTCCGTCCGATCCCGCCATGACATTCAAGTCCATCCGGACGTTTTGGCGCGGTTCTAGCCCTGCCCTTTACCCACAAATCGTGCCACAGCGAGTCATCCGGTGGTCATA
>CAYOUW010000132.1:0-4790 GCA_964407235.1 uncultured Zetaproteobacteria bacterium
ACCACGACAATCCGGTACATATTCAGGCGTATAAATGACCATGTTATTTCGTTACAGCCACTTAGAACAAATTAGCCGTGCTGAAGTGAGTTTCATCTATTGACTTTCCATACCAGAGGAACAGTTATTGCAGACATTTCAACACCCCATTCAACCCTCCCTGGCTAATCACGCAGTCCGCCTGTACGGCCACCATGGGTTTGGCGTGGAATGCGATACCAAGGCCAGCCGCGAGAATCATGGGTAAATCGTTCGCCCCGTCTCCTACCGCAACAGTTTGATCCACAGGAATACGCCACGCTGCCGCCTGTGACAGCAGTGCGTCTTTTTTGGCCTGTGCATCCACAACATCGCCGATGATGCCGCCAGTGAGTTTGCCATGGCGGATATCCAGCACATTGGACAGGGCGAAATCCAGATTCAGGCGATCTTTGAGCTTATCGGTAAACCAGGTAAAACCGCCGGATACCAGTCCCACCTTCCACCCATGCTGCTTGAGCGTTGCAATCAGGCATTCGGCGCCATCGGTAAGTTCAATACATTGCTCATAGACCCGATCCAGAACCTTGGCATCCAGCCCGGCCAGTAACTGTACGCGTTCGGTCAGGGATGTGGCGAAATCCAGTTGACCGTGCATGGCGCGTTCGGTGATGGCGGCAACCTGTGGTTTGATGTCCAAAAAATCCGCAATTTCATCAATGCACTCGCACTGAATCAGGGTGGAATCCATATCCATGAATAACAAGCCGGGTTGTGAGAGGGTGGGGCGCAAACTCATGACTCGCATACTGCCAAGCCCTGCCCTTTACCCATAAGTCGTGTCACAGCGAGTTGCCCGAAGGGAACCCTTGCACACGGGCCATACCTGCGTTGCGGCGCTTGCCAATGGAACCACCATTATCTGCGCACCGCGCCTTGGTCTGACCCATGTGCAAGGGTTCTGTGACATGACTTATGGGTGAAGGGCAGGCCAAGCCTGATGGTAAATCAAAAGAATCACAGTGTGGCGAATTCATTTCTGTTGTGCGGGATGTTAACCCGGATTACTCATGAATAGTCCGGACTAAAATCCAGTATCGGGCCTTTCGGCACGATGCGGGTTGGATTGATGGATTCGTGACTGTAATAGTAATGCTGCTTGATGTGCTCTATGTTGACCGTTTCGGCAATGCCCGGCTGCTGATAGAGGTCGCGCAGGTAGCCCCATAGGTTCGGCATGTCCATGATGCGGTTACGGTTGCATTTGAAATGGCTGTAATACACGGCATCAAAGCGAATCAGCGTGGTGAACAGCCGCCAGTCCGCCTCGGTGATACAGTTGCCGACCAGATAACGCTGGCTTGAAAGACGCGCCTCCAGTTTGTCGAGTGCGGCAAATAACGCATCGAATGCCTCCTCATACGCATCCTGCACCGTAGCGAAGCCGCATTTGTAGACGCCGTTGTTCACATTGTCGTAGACCAGGGTGTTGATGGCGTCAATTTCATCGTGTAACAGTTCGGGATAATAGTCGTCCGTATTGCCGGTCAGGGAATCAAAAGCCGAATTGAATATACGGATGATTTCAGCCGATTCATTGTTGACGATGGTTTCGCGTTCTTTATCCCATAGCACCGGTACGCTGACGTGTCCCGAATAACGGGGATCGGCCCTCGTATACAACTGGTGGTGATAGCGGAAACCATATAGCGGTTCCGGTTCCGGCTTGTATTCCCAGCCGTTTTTCAGCATGTGCGGGTGTACGGCTGTCACTCCAATCAGATTCTCCAATCCCTTGATTTTTCGGAAGATCAGCGTGCGGTGCGCCCACGGGCAGGCGAAGGAGACGTAGAGATGATAGCGGCCCGCCTCGGCTGGAAACTCATCCGATCCGATACTATTGCGGAACTGCGACTCAGAACGGCGAAATTTGCCATCCTTTGATGCCCATTTACCGTCGTCGGTTTCCCAGATTCCATCGATCAACAGGCCCATGTCAGACCGGTTCCAGTGTGGAATAGTCGGTATATCCGTGTTCATCGCCGCCGTAGAAGGTCGTCTGATCGGCTTCGTTCAGCGGTGCGTCGCGGCGGAGGCGCTCGGGCAGGTCCGGATTGGCCAGAAACGGCACGCCGAAGGCCACGAGATTGGCAGCGCCGTCTGCAATGGCTGCATTGCCGCGCGCCTTGTCATAGCCCCCGTTGGCAATATATGGCCCGTCAAAGCAGGCACGAAGCTGTTGCATGTCGAAACCTTCATAAGGTTCGCCGACCATCGTCACCTCAACCACATGCAGATAGGCCAGTCCCCGACCGCTCAGGGCGGCTGCAACATGATCGAATGTAGCCTGCGGGTCGGCATCGTGCATGTCGTTGAAGGCATTGACCGGCGATATACGCACGCCGGTTTTGCCGTAGCCAATCTCGCTGGCCACCGCCTCAACGATTTCCAAGAGTAACCTGGTGCGGTTTGCCCGTGATCCGCCGTATGCGTCCGTTCGCCTGTTCGCGCCATCGCGCAGGAACTGATCAATGAGATAGCCGTTGGCGGCATGGATTTCCACACCGTCGAATCCGGCCGCTTTCGCACGGACTGCCGCATGCCGGTATTGCTCGACGATGCCGGGAATCTCGCCGGTCTCCAGCGCACGCGGCGTAACGAAGTCCTTCAATCCTTCATAAGTGAATGCCTGGCCTTTCGGTTTGATCGCCGATGGTGCCACGGGTAATTCTCCACCATGATAATCCGGATGTGAGATACGCCCGCAGTGCCAGAGTTGGCAGAAGATATGGCCGCTTGCCGCATGTACGGCTTCGGTTACCTGCTTCCAGCCCTTCACCTGTTCCCCGGAATGAATGCCCGGCGTGGCCGGATAGCCGACGGCCTGATCGGATACCTGCGCACCCTCGGTGATGATCAGTCCCGCGCTTGCCCGCTGGACATAATATTCGCCCGTCAGCGGAGTGGGGATGGTTTCCGGTGCGCGATTTCTGGTCATCGGGGCCATGACGATGCGGTTGGGCAATGTAAGACCGCCAAGTTGAATGTCTGAAAATAAATCGGTCATTGATCCTCCTGTTTTCTCTTCAGAATACAAAATAGCGCTTTGGGACCCGAACCCGTAGCGCTTTCAAAAAATGAGTCGCGGCATTCAAGCAGTTCGAATGTATCGGAGAATATTTTTACGATATCCGCTGCCTCAAAGCGGTTCGGCGGTCCTTCCTCGCGTGTTTCCTGTTTATGAAATGTTTTCAGGAGAAGGTAACCGTTTTCATCCAGCAAGCGAACCACGGAACGCAGGTAATTCGGCCGTTGATCCGCATCGAGGACATGAAAACAGCCGCGATCCATAATGACGTCATACGTGCCGCTCAGTTGCGTGTTCAGTATGTCATCACAGATGAACATGACTGCCATGCCCTCCTTCCTTGCGCGTTCGTTCGCCTTGCGCACGGCCGAGGGAGAGATGTCCGCACCTGTGGTTTCAAACCCAAGCCTGCTCAATTCGATGGCCTGCGTGCCTGGACCGCATCCCAGATCGAGCGCTTTTGCCGGTGCGATGACGGGTAGCGTTTCGATCGCCCATGCGACATCCCTGTCCAGATGCGGAAAGAACCACGGCATGGTTTCGACATCGTCGTCGCGATACTGTTCCTCCCATGGTCGTTTGATGCGTTTTATATCCATAGTCGGCTCCATTACAGGCTATCTGCGATCCATTGCAATACGGCGGGTTCCCTGATCGCCCACATGCGGCAGTCGCAGGTTCCGCGGTCCATTCATGTCTTGTTACGTTCATCCAGGCTCAGCACTCCCGATCCATGGACGGCGAGTATGAACATGCCGCCGGCAATCGAGAGATTTTTCATGAACATAATCATCTGCATCTGGTCGGTCAGGTTATGATGAAAAATAATAGCGGATGCAAGCGAAAACACGCTCAGGGCGGCGGCGGCCCAGCGCGCCTTCCAGCCGAGAATCAGCATTAATCCGCCACCGACTTCCAGCAGGATTACCAGTGGTAGCAGCATGCCGGGCACGCCCATGGCTTCCATATAGCCCTGAGTGCCGGCATAGGCCGTAATCTTGTGGATGCCTGCTATCAGGAAAAGCTGCGCCAGCAGGATACGTCCAATCAGCTCAGTCCATTGCATGTGTCTTCTCCCCGGGGGCAAGCCCTGAATACATCAGTGCAATAAAATCGTACAAATCGGTTTCCAGGCGATCCAGCGGATTGCGCCTGAGGCTTAACGGACTGTTGTAACGCAACAACGCCTGATGCATTAAATAGGCCATGCGATGTGCGTCGCCGGATATGATGTCGCCGCTGCGCATGCCCCGTTTCAGTATTTCTGTCATGGCGTCAATAACCCTGTTTTCATAGGACAGAAGGATGTCGCGGTGACGGAGATTGTTGAGTTCAACCAGTTCGAATAAATGACGGGTGTTCGCAAAACAGGCATGCGCCAGACGTAACCGGGCCAGCAGGAAAGCACGTAAAGCGCCGCAGCTTGTCGATTCGGATGCGGCAGCCCGAAGGCCTGCATCCAGCTTGGCCGCCAGCAATTTCCCGGTGCTGGCCAGAGCGATGGCTTCCTTGTTTTTGAAGAATCGATACAGGTTGCCAACGCTCATGCCGACGTCACGTGCAATTTCGGCCATGGTTGTTTTTCCATAGCCGTAGTGGGCGAAGCGCTGTTCCGCCGCGTCCAGAATTTGTTCCATGACCTTCGCGTGCATACGGGTGGACATTGCATAAGTGAAGATTGAAGGTCAAGCAATAATATTCATTATTCATGACTAATCCAGGC
>CAYOUW010000133.1:0-4708 GCA_964407235.1 uncultured Zetaproteobacteria bacterium
CGGCAATCCCACTTTGAGTCCATTTTCGGGATTGAATGAGCTGCATGGTGGTTCCATGGAGCGAAATTCAAGCTCGGAAATGAGCCGAAGTGGGGAAGCCGATCGCCGCTCATGAGTTTTGCAAGAGGCTCGCATAAAGTGGTTTTGGGTGAATCAGGGAGAATTCAATGGATATTTCTGAACTGTTGGCTTTTACCGTCAAGAATAATGCATCGGATTTGCACGTTTCGTCCGGTGAGCCTCCCATGATTCGCATCCATGGCGATATCACCCGTATCAAAATGCCGCCGATTGAAGCGCGCGAGGTTCAAACCATGGTCTATGACATCATGACGGACTCCCAGCGCAAGGCTTTCGAGGAACACCTCGAACTGGATTTTTCCTTTGCGCTGGGTGATATCGCCCGTTTTCGTGTGAATGCATTCTGGCAAAACCGGGGCATGAGCGCGGCATTTCGTGTGATCCCTACCGAAGTGTTTACCCTGGAACAACTCAAATCTCCTGAAATTTTCTCGGCTATTGCCATGGAGCCACGTGGCCTTTGTCTGGTCACGGGGCCAACAGGTTCAGGAAAATCGACCACTCTCGCAGCCATGGTGGACCACCGCAATCAGGTGGAACGAGGTCATATTCTTACCATTGAAGATCCGATTGAATTCGTTCATAAATCCAGGAACTGCCTGATTTCACAGCGGGAACTGGGGCCTCATACCCATTCATTTGCCAACGCGCTCAGAAGCGCTTTGCGTGAAGATCCGGATGTGGTGATGGTCGGTGAGTTGCGTGATCTTGAAACCATACGTTTGGCGATCACGGCCGCAGAAACCGGACATCTGGTGTTTGGCACCCTGCACACTTCCTCCGCCCCCAAGACCATTGACCGTGTCATTGATGTGTTTCCCGCCGCCGAGAAAGATATGGTGCGTTCGATGTTGTCCGAATCGCTCAAAGCCGTCATCTCACAAGCGCTGATCAAAACGGTTGACGGCAACGGGCGTGTGGCTGCCTATGAAATCATGCTGGGCACGCCTGCCATCCGTAATCTAATTCGTGAAAATAAAGTACCGCAGATGGTTTCAGTCATACAGACCTCCATGCGGGAAGGCATGAAAACACTGGATTCCGATCTCCAACATCTGGTTAAAGCACGTAAAATTACACAGAATGCGGCCCTGGAAAAAGCCAACAACAAAAAATTGTTTGCCAGCGGTAGCGGTAATGTATAAATGATGGTGACTTCACACCAAGCCATTATCGCGCCCGCGGACGGGCGCACAAATCAATGGCCCACACCGTAAGCCGTCGATTTGCAGGGAAAGTGAAAACTACGCTTTTCGTTTTCCCCGGAGTTAAAAAAGCCATAGCCCGGACGATTCATGAATCGTCCGGGCTAGATGGTTTTTTTACGGCTCCATCATAATTGCCCGGGCAGGAGCAGCAGATGAGCGCAAACGAGCCGATACGGAGACTTTCCATCAAACAACTGCTGATGGTCATGGTCAAAAAGGATGCATCCGATGTTTATATTACGGCGGACATGCCACCATCCTTCCGCATCAACGGCGTTGTCTATCCTGCCAAACAGGCGCCTCTGAACGCGGTGCAATGCGAGCAGCTTGCAAACTCGACCATGGGCGAGAAGCAACGTGCTGCTTTTTCGGAAACTTACGAAATGAATCTTGCCCTGGCCTATCCTGACCTCGGGCGTTTCCGTGTTAATGTGTTTCGCCAACGTGGAAACGTAGGGCTGGTCATTCGCCAGATTAAAACCCGGATACCCACCATTGATGGCCTCCACTTACCACAGGTATTCAAGGATATCGTGATGGCTAAACGTGGCCTGGTGATTATGGTGGGTGCAACCGGCTGCGGCAAATCCACCTCTTTGGCGGCATTGATTGACTGGCGTAACAGCAACCGGACCGGACATATCATTTCCATTGAAGACCCCATCGAGTTTGTGCATGATCACAAGAAATGCGTGATTACGCAACGTGAGGTGGGCACCGATACGCTGGAATACGAAGCCGCGCTGAAGAATACCCTGCGGCAGGCCCCGGACGTGATTCTGATTGGTGAAATACGGGACCGTCAGACCATGGAACATGCGTTGGAGTTTGCTGAAACGGGCCACCTCTGCCTGTCCACGCTGCATGCCAACAATTCCAATCAGGCCATGGAGCGTATCATCAACTTTTTTCCACGGGAAATGCATGAACAGGTGGTTCTGAATCTGGCCCTGAACCTCAAAGCCATCCTGTCGCAAAGACTGGTGCGAACGGCGGATGGTCAGCGCACCCCGGCCATCGAAATTATGATCAATACTCCCCGGATTAGCGATCTCATTATGAAGAGCGAGATCACCACGATCAAGGAAGCTATGGCGGAGGGAGGAACCTATGGCATGCAGACCTTTGACCAACATCTTTTGGCTCTGTGGAAAGCCGGCCGTATTCCCGAGGAAGAGGCGTTACGCCATGCCGATGCGGTGAATGACCTGCGTCTGAAAATAAAGATGGCCAAACTGGAAAGTGGTGGTGATAATGACCGTGCCGATCTTGAACAGCTTATCGGTAATGCCTCTGGCGATTCATCAGACCTGAAGATCTAGCCTGGAGTTTTACAATTGGCTCATACTGTCCTGGAGTTGAAATATGCCTGATGACGGGCATATGATTGACGACCTGCTGCTCGCGGCGCACAAGCATCAGGCATCGGATTTGATCGTACGAACCGGAGATCGCGTGCGTATGCGCATCAATGGTTCCATTGTGACCGTTTCCCCTGAAAAGGTTCCACCGCAGTCGCGTGATCAGGTGATTGGCATGATCAGGCATTTGGTGCGAAAGCTTCTGGAACAACCGGTCATCGAACATGTCCATAGTCTGGATTTCCATTATTCATTGGAAAATGTGGCGCATTTTCGCGTCCATGTGATGCGCACCCATAATAATTTCGGTATTGCGGCCCGTGTTATTCCACAAAGTATCCCCGAGTTTGGCGAATTACGCCTGCCACCGGTCATTCGGGAAATCACCGGTTACCGCAACGGCCTGATTCTCATGGCGGGCGCTACCGGCTCCGGTAAAAGTACCACGCTGGCGGCCATGATCGATCACATTATCAATCAACGGGCGGTGAATGTGGTTGCGATTGAAGACCCCATTGAATATCGCTACAGCACAAGCAGGAAAGGTACGGTTTGCCAACGTGAGCTTGGCCGTGATGTTCTGGACTACGCGCAAGGTCTGAGCGATGCCATGCGCGAAACGCCGGATATTATTATTGTCGGCGAAGCGCGTGACCGAACGGTGATTCAATCTGCCCTGCAGGCATCCGAAACCGGGCATCTGGTGATGGCCACGGTGCATGCCACAACGGCGATTGGCACCATGCAGCGCATCATGTCCGCTTTCGGTTTGGACGAACAGGATGCGATCCGTGAACGCCTGTCCGAAAATCTGCGCGCCATCATCGTACAAAAGCTGTTGCCATTGAAATCAGGTAAAGGCCGGATCGTCGTTCTGGAAATCATGATCCGCAATTCCGTCATCAAACACTTTTTACTCGATCCGGATCGATGGCGCGAGATCCCGCGTGCCATGGAGGAGGGTTCAACCCTGTATGGTAGCCAGACCTTTGATCAACATTTGCAACAACTGGTTGAAGGCGATCTGATTGAATACGAGGAGGGGTTGGCCAATGCGGTTTTTCCGGAAGACTTTACCATGCGTATGGGCAGGGAATAGCACGCTTGCTTTTCACGCTACCCTATTTTATATCCAGCAACGCCTGTTTCATGGCGCGGGTCCATGTGCGGACAACATCTTTATCGGAAGGGCCTTCGGGTAATAATATGGGTTCTCCGAAACGGACGGACGCTCTGCCCCGCCGTAAAAACGAACGCCACAGGTGTACATGATCAAACGGCCAGGTTCCGGTGATCCGAAATGGCAGAATGGGTGCGCCGGTTTTCAAGGCCAGAATCACGGCTCCCGGAAGAATCCTCCCAAGCGGGATATCCGGATTGGCCGCACCTTCGGGGAACAGGCATAGTACATTTTCCTGCCTGACGGCCTCGATGGCATCGGATAGCGCATAACGGTTCGCGCCACCCGGTTTGACCGGGATGACGCCGCTGGCATCCAGTAGCCAGCGCGCATACCACATGGTCTGGTAATATTCCCTGTCCATCAAAAAACAAAGGGGACGGTTCACCGCGGCCTGTATCAACAGGGGATCCACGCCAGCGCGGTGATTCCCGACCAGAATCAGAGGGCCATCGGGCAAAACATATACTTTGGGTGCAAGTCGTTGCCAGGAATGGCAATACCAGCGATTGAGTATTCGGAAAAAATGATTTGCGCCACGTTGTATCCGCACATGATTCATTGGGTCATTCTACTAGCAACAACATCGATAAAGCCATACGCAGCTATGCTCGATCGCATGACCCATCACTGCGATATTATCGAGACTGGAAATAAGCGTTGGAGGTTCGAATAATCGAACCTGATTTGGCCCGTATCAGGGGGGGTTAATTTTGGACGCTGTTTGACAGCCGGAAACATACAAAGAACGGCTTCTGCAACTGAATGATCGGCGCATCAGCACCGAAGGCATCATCGTTATCAAGGCCCGGCAGTTCCGAAGTCAGGAGAAAAATAAAACGGCGCCTGGAGAATAAAAACAAACGCGGCCAATTAAA
>CAYOUW010000134.1:0-4704 GCA_964407235.1 uncultured Zetaproteobacteria bacterium
TTAGCAGTTGCATACTTCAACTATTCGTGTTGATCTGTATAGTGACGAAAGATAGGTGCTGCTCACACGTATTTGACTTCTTAGTTTGTGTTTGGGTTTAATACTTGAAACGTTTTCCAATTTTATACCCGGATCATAGAACACATGGCCTTCTGCAAGCGCTTTCAGGAAGTAGCGAAATTCGGCCCCTTCTCCGAGCAGGGCTGTTTTCGCATAGTAGTATTCCTTGTGCGGTTCTTTACGACTCTTGCAGGGCACATACGCCGCATGTGCGTGTTTTCGCTTCCAGTGCTCCAGCAGTTTCGCGAAACTCCATGAGGCGGCTTCAATGCCGTATTGATCGATTAGACGGATCGCACCTTCGGTTATAAAAACTCCAGTCTTTGCGTCGAACCCATCAAGCACTATTTTTGTATTTGTACGCGCATTGAGGCTGTCGCCACAGCGATAAATACCGCCAAAGTTAAGCCGATCTGGTCGTCCATGGCGGTCAGGATAGCCCCAAGTGCGCACGAACTGGTCCGGTCCTTGAGTCACATAAACACCTCCATCTGGTTCCGGGGTGAAGAGCGTCACTCTGCTCGTTCCGGGCTTGTCTATATTGGAAATATTTCTTGCTTTGACCTCCCAGCCATGAAAATCTGGTTCCGCTATACCGTTCGATTTAATGCCCAATTGGGCTTCAAGTGTGTAACCACCGCAATTAGTCGCGTTGCAAGGTAGTAAGATTCCAGATTTGTCGAGACGCAGCGAAGGTGTCCAGCCAAGTCGGTGAATACGACATAACTCGTGCAGTAAGAGGCTCAGTCCGTTTCCAGCTTGATTTGCGCGAAGAGGTACAAGTGCGAACGTACCACATGTGTTGAAGTCGGCATTTGATCGTTGAAACTCCAAAGCAGCTGTGGATTCTGGCGGAACTGCGAGGGCAAGGACCCGTCCATCTGGTCGTGGACCGAGGAAAAGCAATCGATCCGGAGTATGGCCTTGTTGATTAATGTCAAATAAAAACGATGGTGCTTCTCGACAACCACGAAGAAAACCCGAGAATCTTACCTCTGGGTACTGTGGATATACGATGAATTTTGAGTGCTTGGCAGGCGCAAGCATACCGTTGGAAAGAATCCAGCAGATTTCAATAGAAGTTTTGAAGATTGGCGTATGTTTTCCGCCCTGTTTGTGTGAAGTTGACTTGGCGGGAATAACTGGGCCAGAAGGAATCTTTGCGAGTTCACCCAGATCAGATGCTACGTATATTTGATTTTTACTATTGGCATTGCGTGGCA
Organism: uncultured Zetaproteobacteria bacterium; assembly: GCA_964407235.1. GTDB lineage: Bacteria > Pseudomonadota > Zetaproteobacteria > Mariprofundales > Mariprofundaceae > JAUZQZ01. The sequence continues at coordinate 1,284 of CAYOUW010000134.1, forward strand.
AAACCTTGCAGAGTAGTTCGGTTGCTCCATTTTCGGAAAAAATATGGCATATATCGATCATGGTCAATGATCCAAGCCAGTGCTGGTACTCGTTTTTCTTCATAGTCATGGGTTTCTCCAGTTTGCACTTTTTATTTGCGAATGATGCTTCGCATCAAGCTTGCGAGTTTACGTCGAGAAATCTCACATTCCCAAATGACCAGTACGCTCCAACCTTTTTTTTGTAATGTTTTTCGGGTAATTTTATCTCGTATGATTGTGTCATGAAATTTCTTTTTCCAGAAGTCAGAGTTTGTGACTGGAGTTGTCGTATACGGACAGCCTTCATGCCGGTGCCAGAAGCAGCCATGCACAAATACTACGGTACGGTACTTCGGTAGCACAATGTCAGGCTTTCCCATAAGGTCTTTCGGCGTTACACGATATCGGAGACCCTGGGCGTGCAGGTATTTGCGTACAATTAGCTCTGGTTTTGTATCGCGGCTTCGAATGCCGGACATCATCCGACTGCGGGTTGCGCGATCAACGATATCCGTCATCAGGCATCCAGTTGCATGTCCATCCGTTTCATGAAGGTGGGGTATGCTGCATCATATACCTTGTCACCGAAGTGGGTGAATATTCCGCTCAGAATATCCTCCAAATCTTCGCATTCTGAGGATGAAAAAATAGGTTCACTCATGACAATATTTAGAATATTATTCGGTGAACCATCCGGATGAAATAGCAGATCGCACTTTGATATTTCAGCAAAACCAGAACAGTATGTCATCCCGGGTATTTATAGGGAAGTCTGGAATTCGATTTGTGTTCACGATAATTCTTCTTTTCAAGCGGATGCGGCAATGGGCAGGGATGCTTGATATATGCCTTCCTCTTCCTGTTGGATCAGTTCCAGCACACGTGGCACCATGATTCTTGCCGCCTCGCACATGACCGGCATAACAACACTGTTCCCGAACTGCTTGTAGGCTTGGGTATCACTTACCGGAATTTGGAATGTGTCCTCGAAGCCCATCAAACGTGCACATTCTCGCGGTGTCAGTCTACGTGGACATTTGCGCTTGCCTTGCGATACCAAAATTTCCGATCCGTCCTTGTAATAGCGGGCAGACAAGGTGCGGGTAACACTGTCGCCATCTACGAGTCCGAACCCGAAACCATTGCCGGCAGCACGGTGTTTGGCAGCGTAATCCTGCAAATAGGTCCACAGACGGGGCGTTAATGTGTATTTGGCGTTCACTCTGGCCTTGGTGCCGGTAGTGTACGGCGGCTCGGCTGTTTCGCTACCGTCCTGTGGATGCAGGATGGATTGCAACCGGGGACCCTCGCGGGGCAGTTGCAGGTCGTTCCACGAGAAGTTGGTTGGATCAATAAAGCCGATGATCAGCAAACGTTCGCGATGTTGCGGAACTAAGTGCTGCCCATCGATCACCTTGAAGTGAATATGGTAGCCAAGGTCCTGTTCCAGCACTTTCTTGATAACGCGGAACGTGTTGCCTTTGTCGTGGCCAATCAGATTTTTCACGTTTTCCAGCAGGAATGCCTTCGGTCGTTTGGCCTTGATGATTCGTGCCACATCAAAGAACAGGGTGCCTTGCGTTTCGTCGGAAAAACCGTGTTGGCGGCCCAGTGAGTTCCTCTTCGACACCCCGGCGATACTGAAGGGTTGGCACGGGAATCCGGCCAGCAGGATATCGTGATCGGGGATATCGTTCTCATCAACTTGAGTGATGTCGCCGGCGAATCGGTGCGTGGCATTCGGGAAGTTGGCCAGATACGTTTTCCGCGCATGGGCATTCCATTCGCTGGTGAATACGCAACACCCGCCATGGACTTCGAAACCCATGCGAATGCCGCCGATTCCGGCAAACAAATCTATGAAGGTGAAAGCCGCGTGCTTGATATTTTCTCTGTCGTACAGCGGCAGAAGCCGTTGACGAATCGCGTCGGCGAGATAGGGGGGTGGCGCAGTTTCTCCAAGTTCCCAGCGCCGGACCGTGCGTACGGCAACGCCCAATTCGGTTGCCAGTTCCTTCTGGTTGTAACGATCTCGCAGGCTGGCCAGCAGATGTCGAACGTCTTCCATACCTCAACCCATGGGAGCCAATAAGGACATTATGTCCTTATTGGCTCCCAATTTCAAGGGGACGCTACCCTTTATCATGCGGGGATTGCGGTGACCGTTCACTAAATTCACTTAACTTCCATTCATCATCTTTCCTTTCGGGCCACGCTTTTTTGGTTTTAGCTGTCGCCCTGTCAATGCAGAAAGCTGTTCAATCCACGCTCCGGAACCTAACGGACGACCGGTCTTTTCCACCTGGCGAAATATCCTGCAAGCCTTGGCAGAATTCTCCTGTTGATCAAGGAAAGTAGCAAAGTCCCTATACCCGCACGGGCGCAACCTTCACCGTGCGCTGTCTCGACCCGAAAGGTGATTGGATACACGCGACCAACGCCAGTCCCGCGCCCGCTCGACCAGCCCGACGCGCACCGGATTAAGCGAAACCGAGTTGAATCCACCTTATAATAACTTTCTTGCCGCGATAACAAAAGGAACAAATCGATATGCCCCGCCGTTCAATCTGCATCCTGCTTGCCGTTGCAATGCTCGCACTCGGCGGCTGCATCAGCGCCAACACCGTATCGAAGCTGATTGTCGAACCACCCAATGGCGGCCATCCCAAACCCTATCCCGGCTCTATCGGCAAGCTGGCTCGCACCCTGTACACGCAGCAATTCAAGGTCACGGTGGGCCCGCCACCGGCCACATTGTCGGCCGCGATCATTGCGCCGCGCAACTACGGCTTCAGTGCCACGGATAAACCCAAGGGGAATGCCGGCCTGCGCATCACCCGGTGGCGCTTCGCCAATGCACCGCAAAGTGCGCTAAAGCATGACACCATATCGGACGCCGGCTTCTTGACGAGGATACGCCGCAACCTGAGAAAACTGCCCTACTGCACGCCGACCGGCACCGTGATCATCCTTCCGGGCTGGAGTATCGCCAAGGAATTTCGGTTGGGTTATGCCCTGGATTTCGCCAATCACGGCTACCGCGTGGTGCTGGTGGACCTGCGCGGACAAGGCGATTCCAGCGGCCGCTACGTCAGCTTCGGGCTGATCGAGCACGAGGACATCACGCAACTGATTACGGCGCTTGAAGCCCGCGGCCTGATTGCAGGCAAGCTCGCGCTGTTCGGGATTTCCGAAGGCGCCGTCATCGCCCTCGACACCGCCGCCGAGGATCCGCGTGTGAACTCGGTGATTGCGGTCGCACCGTTCACTTCATTCACCACGGCCATCCGCGGCGTGGGCACCGACTTCCTGCCGCTCCTCTCGGATCTGATCAGCCGGAAAAGACTCAAACAGGGGCTCAAACTCGCCGACCAGCGAACCGGCCTGAACCTGGCCGCTT
>CAYOUW010000135.1:0-4595 GCA_964407235.1 uncultured Zetaproteobacteria bacterium
AATGGCCTAGCCGAATATTTACCCTTTAGCAAGAGTTATACCGGACAGTAGTGATAAAATATCTCACTTATGCAACGAGCAAGTTCAGGCACTGTCGTATCCGCTATCGGACTCATGAGCCGCCCAGTGGATGGCTTTGGCGGTATGCGTCCCTATTCCTCTGATGGATGACAATTCTTCCACACTTGCCGTCAGGGTGCCTTCGATGCTACCGAATGTATCCAGCAGCATGCACGCCCGCTCAGGGCCTACGCCGGGCAAGCCCTGCAGGATGTGAATCTGGGTTCTTTTTTTGCCGCGGGGACGTATGCCATGACGGGGCAAGGCGCCACTGGTGATCGACCAGCTCTGGCGGGCCGTATAGAGCATCAGGCGTGCAGTTTCCTGTAAATTCCGGGATCGGAGCAGCGGAATTCCAAGGAACACCGTGAGCGTTATCAACGCTCCTTGCAGGGCTTCCCGCCGCATGCCACTTGGCGCAAGGTCGTTGCTTGTCCCTTCCAGAATAATGATGCCTCGCCTGGAGCTTTGGACAAGCTTGCACCCTTGCCGGAAGATGCGGCCATCCTTAACCGAGACTGCGAGGTCGGTAAGGGTTTTGCGTTCGAAAAGCAGGCGCTCTCCCACCTCATAGTCCCCGCATGTAAGGCGTTTTACCGCAACTGAAACCGATTCCATTGTGCTGAGTATTTCCAATATGCCGCATCGTGTTTCGCGATCATCAATAACGATGCGGATCGGGCCTTGTTCTGTGTCAGTACCGTGCATGCGTCTGATGATTACATTGGTATCTGCAAGGCTCAAGTTCGGGGATGGTCTTGGAGGCATGAATGCGTAGCATTCAGGCCAGGAAAGAGGTAAATATGCGGATTACAGAACAGATGGAACTTTTGAGCCGGGGGGCGCTGGAGATTCTGCCCAGGGGCGGCCTTGAGCAGAAATTGAAGTTGGCGCAGAAAGAAGGACGTCCGCTCAGGGTGAAGGCCGGTTTTGATCCGACCGCGCCGGATTTGCATCTGGGCCACACGGTGCTGTTGGAAAAACTGCGGCAGTTTCAGGTTTGTGGACATCAGGTAGTCTTTCTGATCGGCGATTTTACCGGCATGATCGGCGATCCGACCGGCAAGAATGAAACACGCCGGCCGCTGACGCATGAAGAGGTTCTGATGAATGCCGAGACCTACAAGGATCAGGTATTTAAGGTGCTTGATCCGGCCCGGGTTGAGATACGCTTCAATTCCGAATGGTTGAACAATTTGCGGGCGGCGGATTTGATTCGTATTGCTGCCAGGGCGACTGTGGCCAGGATGCTTGAACGCGATGATTTCGAAAAAAGATACAAGGGCGGCCAGAGTATCGCGATTCATGAATTCCTCTATCCCTTGATCCAGGGATATGACTCGGTGGCGCTGGATGCGGATGTCGAACTGGGCGGCAACGATCAGAAGTTCAACCTGTTGATGGGACGCCGGTTGCAGGAGGCTTATGGAAAAGCGCCGCAGGCGATTTTGACGATGCCGCTGCTCGAAGGGCTGGATGGCGTGAACAAAATGTCCAAGTCGTTGAATAACTATGTGGGCGTGGCTGAGGCAGCCAAGGAACAATTTGGCAAACTGATGTCTATTTCCGATGATTTAATGATCAGATATTATGAATTGCTGACGGATGCCGATCTTGTCGAAATCAAATCCATGCATCCGATGGAAGCGAAGAAACATCTGGCGGCAATGATTGTGGATCGCTTCCATGGCAAAGGCGCGGGGCAAAAGGCCCGTGAAGGCTTTGAGAGTCAGTTCGCCAAAAAGGAAGTGCCGGATGATGTACCGGAAGTCACGTTGACAGCAGGGTGCGGCAGCTTGTGGATTGCCAAAGCATTGACTCAGGGCGGGTTGACGCGGTCCAATGGTGAAGCGGTGCGTCTGATTAAGCAGGGGGCGCTGACGATTAATGGTGAAAAAATTATGGATACGAATTTTCAGATCCTGTCCGGAGGCCCTTACCTTATCAAATTGGGTAAGCGCAGGTTTCTGAATCTGACTGTGGATTGATCCTGATGAGGTCGCAAAAGGACTCATTACGCTTCAACTTTTATGATTTCCTGATATGCTGGCCTGTGGAAGAGACGCAGGGAAACCATTGAAACGGGAAGCCAGCAACGCATTAATCAGCCATGATTTGATCACTGGCGATGATTTGCGCGATGCACGGGCGGCCCGTGGAACTACCGGGTATTCCACGCGGATCAATCTGCTGTTGAACGAACACATTCAAAACAGGGATGGCATTACTGATTTCCTTGCCAGTTTCTTCAAAATACCGGCGGTTTCCCTCAATCATATCCGGCCTGACTCTCACTTGATAAAACAATATAATATTGCTCTGGCGCGTAAATATCAATGTATTCCCATTGCCTGCCGCGACGGTAATGTGGTGGTGGGGCATCCGCCAGCCAATCAAAGCGCAGTGCGGTGAAGCGGATGGCGGATGATCACGCGCAAGCGACTGCCAAACTTTTAGGTGCATCCATTGTCAGGGCGGTGCGCGCTGGGGCTACGGAACTGCGGTTCAGCCGGGGTGAGGACAAGGCCACGATCAAGTTCTGTTTTGGTGGTCAGGTGAAAACGGTGCATGAAATATCTCCGGACATGCATACCCGTGTGATTTTGAAGATTCGAGAAATGGCAAAGATGGATCTGGGCGGAAATTTTCCGCGGAAGGGTCGATGCAAGGTGCGTGTGGGAGAGAAGGCATTCATTCTGCGAATCGTAATTCGACCCGATATCTATGGTGAGAAGGCAACGATCCGAGTTCTGGATATGGGTTATTTGGGGTTGCCGATCAAGGAACTGGGTTTCAATCCTGAAACCCTGTCGGATATTGATCGGGCGCTTGCAGGTGATCAAGGCATGATACTGGTGGCAGGGCCTGAGCGGAGCGGCCGTTCGGGCGTATTGTATGCCTTTGCCCGCCATGTGATGCAGCAGAACAGGAGCCTCGCCACGATCGAAGACCCGATTGAGATTCGTCTGGAGGGCGCTGCGCAGATGCAGGTGGATGCCGGCAAGAGGCGATCCTTTGCATCGCTGCTGCGTACGGTGGCGTCCCGACACTCCGATGCTGTCATGGTTAGTGAATTAAATGGTGAAGAAGCCACCCGACTTGCATTGGATGTCGTCCGGGATCAACGGCTCGTCATGGCAGTCGTAAAAGTCGACCGTGCAGTGAATGTAGTCGGGAACCTGACCCGATTGGGCGTTACGGCGGAGGAGATTTCGACATCACTGAAGATTGTATCCGCCCAGCGTTTAATACGAAAGTTATGTCCGCATTGCAAGGTGAAAGCTATCCTGCATGAGAGTACCAGGCGCCAGTGGGGAATCGGCGATCATGTGAACTTTTACGCTCCCGGGGGATGCGATCAATGTGCGCGGACCGGATTCCACGGATATCTTGTGGTGCATGAAGTCATGCGGGTCGACGAAGAAATCGGTCAGATGGTTGTATCCGGTGCATTGCCGGAGGAAATTGAAACCAGGGCACGGTATCAGGGCATGATGACGCTGTTTGAAGCGGGGATGAATTGTGTGATTGAGGGCTCCACGAGCCTCGAAGAGATCCTTGGTGCACTACAGGGTCCGGCGGAATTTAACCTGCGGAAGAGGCTAAAGTTTGGCCGCGTCATGCACCTGCGGGATCCGAAAGAGGCAACGCCCCACGGTTCGATTGCCGACACATTCCGTGATGAACGCGAACAGGCACGGGACGAACTGGAATCCATCGATATCTTTGAAGGAGAATCCGCGGCCGAAGAGGGCGTCGAAGCCGCGGAAAGCACGTCCATTGATGTTCGGGGAGATAAGCATGCCGCCCCCACGGTGACGGAAGTAGCAATGCCGCCTGTAGAACCACAGGCGGCCGAACCGGCAATTTGCGCGCCGCGGGAAAGAGGCGGGAGCGAAGACACCGTTCTGCTGGTTGATGATTCACCGATCACGCTTCAGTTTATCAGGCACATTCTTACGGTTGGCGGCCACCTTTGTGTGGAAACAGCGGATTCAGCCGAGGCGGCATGGGACATGCTTCAGGGCTGGGCGCCGAATTTGGTGATTACCGACTATCTGTTACCGAACATGGATGGCGCGAGCTTGATTGCGCGCATTCGTCAAACACCTGCACTGGCTTCGGTTGGCACTATGTTGATGACGGCAAACAAAGATGAGAAAACCGCGCTAAGCAGTGGCGCGGATGCCTATATCGGCAAGCCCACCGATCCGGAGCTGTTGCTGGCGAGGGCGCAAAGCATCATCAATATTTACAGCCGCTTTGCACCGCAATCATCACGGCAATTCATGAGTCGTTCAGACCAGGTCAGCACGGCCCGGTTCGAGCAGGCTGGCAAACTGGAGCTGGACAATCATGTGCAAAAAGAAACCCCGTATTCTGAACCGGGTGACCGAATATCCGGCACATTCGAGGCCGCGGCAGGAGTGTTTCCCAAGCTTCCGGAAAATAGTTGACCCTTCGGCTTTGCTCCCTGGAGCTGCCCTTTACCCATAAGTCGTGCCACAGCGAGTTGCCCGGCGGTCATATGCAAG
>CAYOUW010000136.1:0-4551 GCA_964407235.1 uncultured Zetaproteobacteria bacterium
TATTCGCTGGCTTATAAACATGATTGGCTGAATCCGAGAGCATCATAATCTCGATTTCACCTGATAAAATTTCAGGATAAAACTTGGTAACCAGATTATTAGCGGTCATCGTGCCACCAATACCCCCTCCCACAACGAGGATGCGTTTTGTTGTTGAACTAGCCATAAAAGACTCCTTGAATAGCGATATTATGAATTGAGCCAGCTAAATGCATGACGCTTAAACCGACTCGTATTAAGAAGGAACTTGCAAAAACCTGAGGTAAATTGATTAACAATGATGTCCTCGTAAAAAGTCCACAAAGATGATTTTAGGGGGGTCAAAAACCTTAAGGTGGACTCTAAAAATCGATTCTGGGGCAAATGGTGAGGCCATTTTCTTTTTTTACCTATGGCGTTAGACTTTTTACGAGGACATCAACAATGTCCCATTCATGAGGTGTGGATTTTTTAATTTGTGATTACAAGAGAATTTTCCTCCTTAAATAGCATTTTTCAGTTTTCAAGGTATTCGTAGCCATGATATCTCAATAAATACCTTTCGGATCTCTAATCGTTTAGGGCTGGAAATTACTTGTCCAATACGAGCAAGTTGGTCGTGAATTTCATCTTTATACTTGTGATTCTGGTTTCCTCTCATAGCATCCTCATATATTCAATTGATATATTGAATACTAGATTGCTTCAAATTTTTATGCAAGTCGGAGAAAAACAAGAAAGCAGCCTGCGCCGGTTATATACGTTTCAGGTGACATAAGAAAAACAGGAGATCAATGATGATGAATATGATGAACAACGGGCATGGCGGATGGATGATGGGCGGCATTGGCCTGCTCCATATCCTGTTCTGGGGGTTGATAATTGTCGGCGCGGTATTAGTTATACAATGGTTTTCAGGACGTAGAGAAGAATCAGCAAAGGAAATTCTCAACAAGCGTTATGCGAAAGGTGAAATCGACAGCGTAGCATTTGAACGTATGAAAAAAGACATCGACGAAGGTGAAGAATCATGAAATCACATATGCGGTTAATCATTGGTGTTGCGTTGTTGCTGGTCGGTATTGGCGGGCTGGCGGTCATGCGCTGTGGTTTACATTCAATGGGTGGTATGGGGATGATGCAAGGCAGCAGGGGAATGATGGGTCAAGGCAATATGAAGGAGATGATGAAGCGCATGATGGGCGATCAATTACCGTCGGGCATTGATGCAGCCGATCTCCCCGATCCGCAATCCCGAGGGGCGCGGCTTATGGCGCGTTACTGCACCCAATGCCACGATTTGCCACCGCCAGTGTTGCACACATCCAGTGAATGGCCGAAGGTATTCGCGCGCATGGATCGGCGCATGAAGATGATGTCACGGATGGGTTCCATCCTGAACCCGACGGATCAGGAACGGTCAGTCATCCTGAACTATCTGCGGCACCATGCCGCTGATACGACCCAATGATACAGGTTAAACGAACGAACAAACAGCATCTTGTGCATTTTAATTTCCAGTGATTCATGATGGATGAAAATCTAACCCCCTGACCATGATATGGGATAAAGCGTTGGTTTGCGAGAAATGGACGAGTCGGACAAGGTGGCTTGTTCACACATCGGGCTTACGTTACTGTTGCCTCTGAAATGAAAGACAACTTGGCTCACTCCGCTTTACGGCAGTTCGTACTGACACTGTTATTGCTGTCCTCTGTGCTGCCATCGATTCAGTCAGTGTTTGCCTGCGATCTTATGGGCGGCAAGATACACGCGGTATGTTGTTGCAAAGGCCACCAGGGTGCGGAAGGCTGCGAAAAGGGGGGCGGATGTAGCATCCACAATGCCGCTCCGGCTTCGGGCTGCTGTAAAGTATCCTACCTGTACCAACCGGTTACAAACGCAAGCGCCGTACCGGCATCGCAGTCTTTTCAGTCCCTTTTTCCCGATGCACCGCAGCCTATGCCTGCACTGCTTTCGGTTTTGCCTGCGCATGATGCGCCAGTTAGCCTGCAATCAGGGTCATATCCCGATCTTTCGCCTCCGTGGCGGCCAGGAACTCAAACCTACCTTCTGACTCACCGACTCCGCATTTAACACCTCCATTTACTTTTGTACTTGCGCTGGGTTTTGCCTTGTGCGCGCTTGCTGTGCGCCTTATAGCCCTTAAATCCAGTCGAAACATATTCAAATTGAATCGGAGGTGTTTTTATGGGGTATATACCCTGCTATACAAGGTGGATGGCGTGCTTTGTTGCCATCCTGCTCATGTCTTCGTGGCATGTGGCACTGGCTGACGACGGGGGCCATTTATTCGACAACTCGCAACAAATGACAGCTACGCAATTGGTAAAAGCTGTGCTGGCTCGCAATCCTGGCTTGAGCGCCATGCGTTCGGCCGTCGAGGCGGTGCGCGCGAAAATCGGTCCCGCCGGTGCGTTGGACGACCCGATGCTGGCCTACGCGCTGGCGCCGGAAACTGTCGGTGGCTTCAGAACGCCCGGCGGCAGACTCCGCGGTCTTAATCAGCGCGTCGAACTGTCGCAAGCAATTCCCTGGCCGGGCACCCTGGACCTGCGCAGCAAGGCGGCCGTCGCGGAAACCGAATCGGTAGCCTGGAGGCTCTCCGACTTTCGTCTGCAACTGGCCGAACGGACACGCGCCGCCTACGCCGAGTGGTACTACGTGCATCGCGCACTCGCGGTCAACACCGAAAATCTGGCCCTTGTGACGCGCCTGCGTGGTGTCGCCGAAACCGCGTACGGCACCGGTCAGGCACCGCAGCAGGACGTGCTGCAAGCGGAGGTGGAACTGACCCGCCTGCAGAATCAGACGTTGGAAATCGAGCGCCGCCGCTCCACCGTGCAGGCCGGGATCAACGGCTTGCTCAACCGCGATCCACAGATGCCGCTGCCGCTGCCGCGGGTACTTCCCCCGGCCGGTAACCTACCCGGCTACGCGAACCTGCGGCAGATGGCACTGGCCCGATATCCGGCACTCAAACGCCTGAATGCGGAGATCACCGCCGGTCAGGATCGGGTCGATCTGGCGCGCAAGGGTTTTTATCCCGACTTCAAACTATCGGCGGGCTATAACAACCTGTGGGATGCGCCAGAGAAGCAATTCACCGTCGGCGCCGTAATCAACATCCCCATCGGCGCCAAACATCAAGGCGAACTGGAGGAGGCCAACGCACGCCTTCGGCAACGTCGCGCCGAGCGTCTGGATGCGCGGGCAAGCCTGCTCAGTTCACTCGATCAATCCTATAGAACGGCACGGCAGGCCAGAGACAGCATCGCGCTCTATGCCGACCGGCTGCTGCCGCTGGCCCGCTTAAATATGAAGGCAGCCGAGGCCGATTACAGCAATGGTACCGGCGACTTCCTCAAGCTGATCACCGCCGAGCAGCAGTATCTGGCGGCCAAGCTGGAACTGGCGCATTGGCGCGCCGATTTCTTCACCCAATTCGCCGCACTCGATTACCGAACCGGCGGCGCGCTGACTACTAACCAGACACAGGAGACAAAGCCATGAATAAATCCGGGTTGATTATTATTGCCGTTATCGTCGTGTTGCTCGCGGTGGCCGCCGGGTATTTTGCCGGCAAGCACGGCAACACGGCGGATGGCGCAGACAGGATGCCTGCACATGGCACTACCGCGGAAAGTCGCAAGGTACTGTACTGGAAAGCACCGATGGATCCCAATTTCCATAGCGACAAACCCGGCAAATCGCCGATGGGCATGGATCTGGTGCCGGTCTACGCCAACGGCGGCGGCGTTGGCGCGGCCAGCGATGTGAAGATCGATCCGGCGGTGGTCAACAATCTTGGCGTGCGCACGATTGAGGTCCAACAAGGCTCCCTCTCCCATCGTATTGAGGCGGTAGGCTATGTTGGCTACGATGAGAATACCGTTACCAGCATCAACACACGTGCTGACGGGTGGGTGGAAAAGCTGGGGGTTAAAAGCATCGGCGATACGGTGCGCCCCGGCCAACTTCTTTACTCGCTGTTCTCCCCAAAACTGGCGACGGCCGAACGCGAATACCTGACGGCGACGGCCAGCGGCAGCAAAACATTGATCCGCGCCTCGCGCCAACGCATGCGCGCCCTGGGTTTTACCACGGCTCAGATCGAACGGCTCAAACACAGGCGCAAGGTGAGCGATCGTGTGGCGCGGCGCGCCGAAGGTGCGGGCGTCGTGATTAAGCTGGGTATCAGTGAAGGCGCTTACGTCAAACCGATGATCCGGGTCATGCAGTTGGCGGATTTACATACAGTGTGGATTCTGGCTGAAATAGACGAAAGCGATGTAGCTCTGTTACGCACGGGTCAGAAAGCGGTCGCCACCTTTGACGCATTTCCGGGACAACGCTGGTCAGGTGCCGTGGACTACATTTATCCGGACATCAATACGGCAACGCGCACGGCCAAACTGAGGTTGCGCTTCGACAACCCGAACCTGCGTTTGCAACCTAACATGTATGCGCACATCACCATCGATGCCATGCCACAACATCATGTACTCTATATCCCGCTTCAGGCGCTGATCCGCACCGGCCACAGTCAAC
>CAYOUW010000137.1:0-4418 GCA_964407235.1 uncultured Zetaproteobacteria bacterium
ACCTTTTTTGAAGGGACTGCCAAGGGGATCAATCTGGCCGCTTATGGGCGTTCCAGGGAGAAGCGAAGCGATTGCCCTCTGGTGACGCTGGGATTGGTGCTGGATAGCAGCGGTTTTCCTCGTAGCAGCAAAGTATTTACCGGTAATGCAAGTGAGGCGGTCACGCTGAAGGAGATGGTGGACTCTCTGGTCATACCTGGAACGAAGCCATTGATTGTCATGGATGCGGGGATTGCCACAGAGGAGAACATCAGATGGTTGAAGGAGAATGATTGCCGTTATCTGGTAGTCAGCCGCAAGCGGCATAAAGAGTGGGATGAGGAGCAATCACAGCAGGTGCGCATACAGGGTGACAACGAGGTGCGTATCTATAGCAAACATAACGAGCAGACGGATGAAACAGAACTCTATTGCCGTTCCAGTCTGCGCGCAGCCAGGGAAAAGGCGATGGATAGTCAGTGTGAGAAGCGTTTTGTTTAAACGATGACAAGGCCAACCCATGGATGCCTGCTATTTTGCATAGGCAGCTATCCTCGGTAATAAAATAGTCTGCTTCACACACAACTGCCGTGGCCAAATGAATTGAGTCCGGAGACTTCACTCCTGACGCTCGAAACCGGGCCGCACGGCATGCCACATCCTGATTCATGTCACACAAGGTCAAGTTTGGAAAGGTCGAAATCAATTCGGCATACTCATGGGCCAGTTCTTCCTTTCCATATTTGATCGGACCGGCCATGACTTCGAGCAGGGTTAACGTTGACGTTAATGCTTTGTACTTTCCCTGTTCAACAACCGAAAACAGACTACGGGCAAGATGACCAAATACCGGATGGCTTTCAAACAGATAGATGAAGCAATTCGCATCAATATAAAGGCGCTGGCACGATCTTGACGCCATCGCTTACTCCTGATCCCAGGAGTCCTGCTCCGATTGAAGGTAGGCATCTCCACCACCAAGCTTGGCCCATACATCCTTTCCCAATCCTGACATACGGTTGACATGTCCCCCGCGCACTGGCCGCAATACTGCCTTGTCGCCTTCCAGGTCGATCACAACGGAATCTCCCTGATGGAGTCCCAGCCTGCATCGAATATCAGCGGGAATAGTAATTTGAAATTTACTCGTCAGTTTGGCCACATTCATGGCTGTTCTCCTTACTATTTATCACAAGCGTAAGGATGTTAGCCCCTCATGTTACATTGTGCAAGCTAGGAATTATTCTCATTTTCCTTTTTATCATGTTTTTTCCGTGTATTCCGTGGCTAATTTTCCTCTTTCTGATCAATATCAAGATATAAAAGCATGACCCTTAAGCTCACATACACCGCGTATAACGGAATGAAAGATTTTGCATGACCTTGGAAAGCGGCGTACGCCCCATCTGGATCAGAAAGTGAACATGGTTGTCCATCAGACAATAGGCATGAATCCGATGTCCGTACATCCCAACCCCCTCGGCAACAAGACCAAGGAAGTGCTTTCGTTCCCCATCATCATGAAAGATCCGCTGCCTGTCATTCCCCCGCAGCATGACATGGTACAGCGCACCTGGGAGATATAGACGGGGTTTCCTTGCCATACGTGAATGCTGCTTTACCACACATTACAACGCAAGTTCGCAAGCCTTGTATCTTACTGCATGTTGGTTTTTAGTACAGGGATCAACAATGGATAGGGTGATGCTGTTTCAAGCCTAAGGCACAAAGCCTGTGGGTCAGATTAGTGCCCCTATCCAGCTTTGTTCACAACACCGGACGGTATCTTAGGCCCGCAAATAATGCGAGAGCTTGCATGTGCAAGGTTGGTGAGGACAGAAGCAAAACACTTGGAGGTTATCATGGCAATTAGTATTCTTGGTGTCGATATTTCAAAAAAGACATTTGATGTTGCTCTGTTACGGGTAAGCAAATTCAAGCATAAAAAGTTTCGTAATCGTGAATCAGGATTTAAGGAACTTTCTGTATGGTTAGAGATCGGTTAAAGGTGGATGAATTACATGTCTGCATGGAAGCTACGGGCACTTATGGTGAAGCTTTGGCTCGATATGTATATGATGCTGATTTCAAAGTCAGTGTCGTCAATCCGGCACGTATTAAGGGCTTCTCTCAAGGCGAGTTAATGCGCACAAAGACAGACAAGTCTGATGCTTCTTTAATTGCTCGTTTCTGCTTGGCGATGACACCATCATTCTGGGCTCCAGAAGCTGGTGAAATAAGACTATTACGTGATTTCTCCCGGCGTTATGAATCGCTATTGGAGGTACGCCAACAAGAGCTTAATCGACTGGATGTAATCGGTGTAGAATTGAAAAGTGATGTAGAAAATCACATCTCATATCTTGATACTTCCATTGTGGAAATCAGGAAGAGAATACGTGACCATATTGATCATAATCCTGATCTAAAACGCAAAAAAGAACTGTTGGAAAGTATCCCCGGTATGGGCGAAGTTACTATCAATGTGGTGCTATCAGAGTTTGCCGATATATCTCGTTTTGACAGTGCTAAACAACTGGCATCATTTATAGGGCTTGCTCCAAAACATCGTCTGTCCGGCACCTCAGTTCGAGGTCGGACATCCATGTCCAAGATTGGCAATGCCAAAGTAAGAAAATCATTCTTTATGCCTGCGTTGGTGGCGATGAGATACAATCCGATCTTAATTGAAATGAGAAAAAGACTCCTCAAAGCCGGTAAACCTAAAATGCTTATCGTCGGTGCTGTGATGCGAAAGTTGATCCATATCATCTATGGAGTCCTCAAAAACAATCAGCCTTTCGATCCTCATTTCCAAGCGAAAAATGCTTGACAACAAAGACGGTATCTGACTCTATTTCCTCATTCAGCAGGCCAATAGCAGTGAAACATTGCGCCCATGGATATTTCGATTGATTGGCCTTGGCGGCATGATCAAAGACATGTGAACAGGCAAATATCTTTTTGCCCACCTTGAGGTTCGTGCAGTCATCCAGCGCCAGCAACATGCGCCCATCCGTTTCAGGTTCTGGGATCATGCCACACAGTTTTGCCCACATCGTTGACCAGAGCAGCTTATGCGATGCCATGAAAACATAGAAAGCGCGACGTTTTACCTCCTCCATGCCAAATAAATGGTTCAGCGAGCGCAACAGATTGGAACTCATCGAATTGGTAAAAGGGATGATGCAGGCTAATATCACATGAACAAACCAGTTGCGCCGTACATGCCCCAATGGGGTATTTGAAAACTCTTGCTGAAGTGGTGGTAGAATATCACGCATAATAAACATGGAATCAGGCTCCTTTTGACTGGAATATCAACGGCTTACGCTGTTAATAGTCTACAGGAAAGGATGTGAAGTTCAAGCAGATAATGTCGTAACATTCTGTTCTATAAGGAATAAACTGGCATATAAATTGCGAAAACTAATTTTCGCAAACTTCGTGCCAAAGTGCCATTATGCGCTATAAAAAAACAGTGAAACTTCAGCATAAATATTCCATGTAATCGAAACCAGAAAAGAAAACCGCAGAGCGATTATGCCCTCGCTGAACAGCATGCACTGGTATTCCGGGCACATAAAATCGCGGTTTTCTCGGCATGGCGTGCGCTTATTGCAGTGGGTGACGCACACGCAAACCCTTGAAACGGCGGAATCCCTTATCGGTAGTGACCCATGTACAATCCCATTCCATGGCCAGTGCCGCATGGTAAGCATCGGGAATATCATTGCCTTGCGCAGCAATAGACTGTACGCATTGCAAAAACAGATCCCAATGGTTTCTGCCGGGCGCCAGACAAACAGCATGCCCGACCGACCTGATTTGCTGCGTGAATGCGATAACCACTTCCGGAGAACTCGGCTTTTCAAACACTTTAGGATGCGTCACTACTCGCATAAAACCGCTCAATACCAGCTCTGAGTAAGCAAACGCTATATTGGAATTAATCATCGACTCCAGCCAGTCACGATAGGCCAGGTGATCTTTCACATCTTCTCTGTGCGCATAAACAAGCACATTCACATCCATCAACATCATGATAGATCATCCATGATATCCAATAATGCGGCTCCATCATCCAAGCCAATCCCGTGTTTAACACCGGTGCCGGATGCAGTAATCAGTCGTACCGTTTCGTGCGTTGCCACCGGCTTTGACAAAGACTCACGCAAAGCACTTTCAATCACTCTCGCCAGGGGTACCCTCTCTTCAATAGCTCTATGCTTAGCTGCATTCACCAATTGATCATC
The DNA here is from genome assembly GCA_964407235.1 of uncultured Zetaproteobacteria bacterium. Classification (GTDB taxonomy): domain Bacteria; phylum Pseudomonadota; class Zetaproteobacteria; order Mariprofundales; family Mariprofundaceae; genus JAUZQZ01. Next base: position 4,236 of record CAYOUW010000137.1, read on the forward strand.
AAGGTTCAAAGTAGTTCGCATAACGCCTCCTTCTTTCAATGTTTCATTGCGGCTCTTCAACGCTTTCATACGGTAATTAACCCTGTCATCGAGCCTGCCGAAAGCCAGGCATTGGCATCGGGCGGGGCGGATATTTGGAATATTTTCAGGATGAAATATGGAAGATCCTTGATCCCTCTGGCG
>CAYOUW010000138.1:0-4257 GCA_964407235.1 uncultured Zetaproteobacteria bacterium
AAAATTTGAAAGCTTTTGAATTCCATCTTTCGTACGAAAATAGTAGGCGTTTTTGTAATCGTAAAACCCCCATTTTTCGAAATCATTTGGGTCTATATTTTCCGGGAGTTTTTTTTTCTCTTCCGGCTCAGGTGCGGCTTTTTCAATATCTTTCAGTTTGTCATTGAAAAGTTTCGCTTTCAGTTTTGACGTTTTTGCCAATTCGGTAATGTAGAGTTCACGTTTCGTTTTATTGACATTTGTCAGTAGTTGACAAATTTCGGTAATAGCATCGTTTTTCAGCGAAGGATCGTTACCGACTTTCGATAGCAGGTTGTTCCCGTACCAGGCGATGAAATCCTTTTTGTTTTCGGCGATCCATGTGCGGAAATGTTTTTCATCTTTGAAAAAACTATCAGGATCATCCTTTTCATCCAACACGGCAGCGTAAGGGATGAGGCCTTTCTCGACGAGTATTTTTCCATTTTTGCGCAAAGCATTCTGGCCGGCCGTATCGCCATCGTAGAGAAGCAGAATTTTATCGGCGAAACGTTTCATTATATTGATTTGTCCATCTGCCAGGGCAGTTCCGGATGGGGCAACTACGTTGCCAATGCCGAGCTGGTGAAGTTTCACAGCATCCGGGTTGCCTTCCACCAGAATAGCGGTTTTGCTTTTGGCTATGGCTGAGATAGCGAGATTGATGGCATAGAGCACATTGCTTTTGTGGTAGAGTGGTGTTTCGGGCAGATTGATGTATTTTGCCTGGCTTTTGTCGGCACCCGGTAATAAGCGGCCCGAAAAACTGATAATATTACCGCCTTTGTCGGCTATAGGGAAGATAATGCGGTTTTGAAAGAAGTCGTATATCTTATTGTTTTTTTTGCTGCGGACAAAGAGACCTGTTTTCAGGAGAAAATCATCTTTGTAGCCCTGTTTTTTCACGACATTGTATAAGGTTGTATAACCGCCGGGTGCAAACCCGAGCAGGAAGATTTTCGTAGTATCTTCCTGAAAGCGACTATTGACATATTCGAGCGCTAAGGCATTTTCTGGAGTGAAGAGTTGCTTTTGAAAAAACGAAGTTACTTTTTTGTTGAATTCCTGAAGTTGTTTTTTCAGGTCGATAGTTTTTTTCTGTTCCGGCGTGGCTTTTCGCTCCTCTATCGTGATACTGTATTTCTCAGCGAGATATTTAAGGGCTTCCGGATAGGAGTAATGCTCATGTTCCATGATAAAGTTCACTGCATTACCTGCCTTACCACAACCAAAACACTTATAGATTCCTCGTGCTGGCGACACCACAAAGGAAGGTGTTTTCTCGTTGTGAAACGGACAAAGGCCGGAGAAGTTAACCCCCTTTTTTTCAAGTTTCACAAAATCGCGTACAACTTCTTCTATGTTCGCTGTTTCAAATATTTTGTCAATTGTGTTTTGAGGGATCATATCATTCGCTTTCAAACATTTCTAAAAAGCTGATCATTTCGTCCACTTGTTTTTCCAGGTCTTTCGACTGAAAGAGATAGCTTTTGCGGCGTGTGGCGAAATAGTTTTTTTGCGCCTGACGCATCTCTTTTACTTTTTTCAGAAACTCTTTTTTTGTCATTTCTTTTTCCATATTCATGTCTGTTATGCCATTGCTCATATTTTCAGAAGATTAAGAAAGCCGACCGGGGTCGGTGCAGGATGGCCGGCTTTCGTGGTTAATATTCAAATAATAAAAATGTTTCTTTCCGCATCTTGTTTTTTGCGATTACTGAATGCAGATAGTAGCTGTAATATTTCACGACCCGTCCGTGTGACAGATATGTTTCGCGAGCAATAAATGCACAATTGACATCTCCTCTTTCAAAAAAAGGTTCAATGCGTTCATATTCATGTACATCGAAGTTCATACTTTCTTCATATCACTTTGTGGGACAGCGCGAAGTTCGTTGTTGATCGCATCAATGCGTATCTCCGATACTTCTATCTCTGCCTTTATGTTCAGTCTGCGGTCTTCACTTTCTTCAGACATTATGAATGTGCTGTCAAGCTCCCTATATAGGTGAGCGAGATAAAGCTTATAAGCGCGTTTGTCGCGCTCAAGCATAGGCGTGCTTTGAATTATCATAGCTTTTCAATTGAATCGTAATTAGAATAATAAGTGCATTTGTCGAAGAAGGCGCGTATTTTCACGCGTTTGCGTTCGAGTTTGAGAATTCTTCCGCTTTGCCGCGAGTGGCCTACATAAAAAAACACAGTTTGTCCTACGGCAAATTGCTTACGCAACCTATTTAGGCGCAGGCGTTCATGGATAGCTATTGCTACGATGAGCACAATAGCGAGGAGGGCAGCGATTGCCAGCAAGTGTTCTAAAAGAAGGATATCTGCTGGCATGGCTGTGTTTTTTGAAGTTGAATGATAAAATGCGTTTTTGCGGCCATCCAAAGGTTTTCGAGGCGGTTGATGGTTTTCGTTTCGCGTTCAGGGGTAAGCTGACGAATTTCAGCATAATTGTTGTGGATAAATTCAGCTGCGCCCTGGTCTGTCCATTTCTGACCGAGATAGGGCAGAAATTTGTTAAGAAGTGAGCGTTGGCGGTATTCGGTTTTGCCGCTAAGGCCGGCCTCTATGAGGTAAGCGCGCCGGGTGATCAGATAGTCGAACAACGAACCGAAGCGCTGTCCGAGAGATTTCTCATTTTGTTTCATGATAGTATGGATTTTATGGTGAGTAATTCGTGATTTATTTTTCTGAGAAGAATAGGATTGTGGATGTTTTGCTGCATGTGGAGGATGTTGTGTCTTTTGGCGAGAAGTTCGGGGTGGGTGTACCATTTCAGGCGTCGTTCGCTCCACGATTCCGGGGAAAGCACAAAAAAACCCCGGGTTTGGCTTATCAATATATTGGTTTTGTCGTTGTGTTTTTTCATCATCTGGGGAGGATTAAATGATATTTTTCTCAATAGCAAATCGGCAAATTCCAACTTTTGAATTACATCCTATTTTATGCTGGATATTTCGGCGGTGAGTATTAGCAGTAGTTATTGAAATGCCGAGTCTGTCGGCAATTTGTTTGTCTGCTAAATCCTGAGCAATAAGCTTAATAAATTCAATTTCGCGGGGGGTTAGATAGCCATTTTCTGTCTGTACAAAGCGGCAAAGTTTTCCTTCAACTGAGCAATTTCCTCGTTCTCCACAATCGTAATATTCGGGATTGTGTTTATTTTCAGATTCATTGAAGTCAGCTTTATTATCGAACCCCCCGAAGCGGCAAAGGCCGAATTTATGCAGTCTCGTTTTTTCGTCTTTAATTTTGAGAATATCGAGGCTTGCCTCGGCAAGAGGGTCATTATTAAGTTCTTTTTGTAGAACATAAAGAGCCTCGGCCGGAAATTCAGAAAAATGGACAAGTTCTACTTTCACATAATATAATTCACCATCAATGCCAATGAATTCTTTGTTTATGTTTTTCAAAAATCCAGGAATCATAAGGCTTTAATTTTTTGAAGTCTTTCCTCCTCTGATTTTTGATGAGTCGTTGCTAATTCGATGGCTGCGTCAATTATCCGAATATTATTCCGATATCCACTCAAAACAAATCGAACGGTGTCGTAAGAATACCCAGTAATTTCTACGATTTGCGCTATTGCTTTAGGAGGTAGTTTTGATTTTAGAATACTCAACTCTTTACGTGTCATACTTTTATGTTATTTACAATCGTTTTGAAATATTGTATATTTGTAACAAATTTGTAACGCAAATGTAAAGTAAAAAATACATAGGTTGTATGCTTATCTTTACATTAATCTAATATTTAGAATTATTCTAAATACAGTTAAATGATTTACAGGAAGATAGAGTATTTACGTATTCAGAAAAACTTTACAAAAGAAGGTTTAGCGAAAGCAATTGGCAAGTCCCGGCAATGGTATTACGATATTTTTAAAGTAAAGAATATCAATGTTGAGGATTTGATGGAATTATCAAAAGTTTTTGAAGTGTCTATTTGTTATTTTTTTGAAAATGAAGATAATGTTGTTAATGAGCCTCGAAATCCTTATATACTTACAGATATAGATATTACTACGGAAACAATATTGGAACTTAGGAATCAATTAAAACAAAAGGATGAACAGATACAATTTCTTCAACATCTGATAGAAGAGAAGTTGTAATTCTACGACAAAATCTACGACAAAACATTCAAAAAGGGAAAGAATAAGACAATTAAGACAAAATTAAATAACAGATTTATAGATAATTAAAAACAAATGTACAATCCTGCCCCCGCTAC
>CAYOUW010000139.1:0-3951 GCA_964407235.1 uncultured Zetaproteobacteria bacterium
TTCGCGGCGGATGTTGATTGCATCATGGCCGAACGCACCAGCGCAGGCCACCATACCGAGAGGCAACACGCATGGCTGGCCGCCAGTACCGGTCTGGCCTGCGCATGCCTGGCGTCTTTGTTGGCATGACACTGGCCGGCAGCCCGCCACTCGCCGAGGCCAGCGCCCAACGGGTCGTGCTGTACATGATTGTGGCTTCCAGTTTCACGGCCTGTATGGTTAGTGCCCTGATGATGAATCATTTGAACAAAAGTAAGCCATGCGCTTAAAACGTATCGAGCTGGCTGGCTTCAAGTCCTTTGTTGATCCGGTCAAGATTGATCTGAGTGACGGCATCACGGCCATCGTCGGTCCCAACGGATCGGGGAAATCCAATATTGTCGATGCCATTCGCTGGGTGCTGGGCGAACATTCGGCCAGACATCTCAGAGGCGGCGTGATGGATGATTTGATCTTCCAGGGTTCGGAAACGCGCCCGCCGGTCGGGGTATGCGATGTCGAGCTGACCTTTTCTGTCCAGTCCGGGCAACTGGCCAGCCCTTATCACGAGCTGGAGGAAATCCGCGTGCGCCGCCGCCTTAGCCGCGAGGGAGGATCGGACGCCTTTATCAACGGCAAGATGGTGCGGTTAAAGGATGTGGTGGACCTTTTTCTGGATACGGGCGTCTCCACCCGCGCCTACGCCATCATCGAGCAGGGATCCATTTCCCGCATGATTTCCGCCAAGCCGGAAGATCGCCGCGCCATGCTGGAGGAAGCAGCGGGCGTGATGAAATACCGCGCCCGACGGCGGGAAGCCGAGCTGAAAATGAATCACACCCGACAGAATATGGACCGGGTCATGGATCTGCTGGAAGAAGTGCGCACGCAATGCCGCAGCCTGAAGCAACAGGCATCCCGGGCCGAACGTTTCAAGAAATTGCAGGATGAATGGCAACAAACCCAGGCATTGTCTCTGGGAATCCGCTATCGTCGAAACCTGATTCGCTGCCAGGAATGTGAGCAACAACTGGAGACGGACCGTAGCCGGGAAGCACAGGCAGCCAGCAGGCATGCCGATGCCGAGCGCCGCCTTGCCGAGGCGCGACGGCAACTCATCCTACATGAGGATCAGGCGCAACAGTCGCAGGACAAACTGAGAGCAGCGGAACAAAAACGCTCGGAACTGCAACAGCAGGCCGAACGGCAGGCGGGAGAACGGCGCTTGCTGGCGGAACGCAAGCAAGCACTGGAGCAGCGGGTCAGCGACGGACAGGAACGCGGCAAGCGGCTGCAACAGGAAATCGAAAGTATCGAAAGCCGTATCAGCAATCAGGACGACCATGTTCTTCAGCAAGCACTGGAGCAGGCGCAATCTGTGGAAGAAAATGCGCACGGGAAGCATGAACAGCAGCGTAACATGCGCGATGAAGCGCTGGCGAAATTCGAGCGCCTTCGCAGTCAGCACGAAAACGCCGAGCACCGCCGCGAACAGGCCGAAGCCGCACGGGAACGATTGCGGGAGCGCGAACATCTGCTGCTAGGCCGACAGCAGGAAATTGAAGCGCAATTAAACCAGATGAATGCCGCACAGGAAACGCTCACACAGGAAGCAAAGCGATGTGAGGGGTGCCGGCAACAGACCGAAGCCGAGTTGAAATCCGCGCAGCAGCAACTGGATGTCATGCGCCAACAGCACGCGAGCGCCGAGGCTGCTCTTTCCGCTCAATCCAGCGAAGTTCGTCATTTGCAGGGTGAAATCCATGAACTACAGGGGCGCGCATCCAGCCGTGACGTACCGGACCATGTGCGAAATGCATTGCGCGAGATCGGCGTCATATGGGTGGATGAAGCGCTACACGCACCCGAAGGCCTGGAACTCGCGGTCGTAGCCGCTCTGCGCGCCGAAGGAGCGAATGCGCAATTGCCCGGAAACCCCGGTCTGAACGGCCTGGTTGCATCCATTTTGCAGGCGCGGGGATTGCCTGTGGCCTTTCATGCCGGGACGGCCGGGACAGGGATCAGCGGTAGCCTGGCGCGAGTTATGAACCTTGAAACGGAACATCCGCTGTATCCCATGTTCGGCAATGTTCTTCTGGTGGATGATATCGTGAAGGCGACGGATGCCCTGGCCATGGAACCCGCGGCTTCCGCGGTCGTCAGCCGGGACGGCTGGCGTATGGAATCGACCGGATGGTTGATCCCCCCCGCGCATCAGGCCAGCGCTCGCCGCCTGTCGGCCCAGCGCGAGCTTAAGGAGCGGCAACGCGCGCTTGAACAGGCCGAGCATCGCCTGGCCACGGACGAACACACCTTCAGGCAAGCTGAAACCTCGTTCATGGAACAGCAACAGGCATGGCAGCAGGCCCATATTGCAGTCACCGAAGCGCAAAGCAACGCACGGGCCAAATCTGCCGAAGCCCAGCGCATGGAAGCAGAGATGCATGCACTGACTGCGCGTTTGCAGCGATTAGAAGCCGAAATTGAAGAGATTGCTCAGGAGCGCCGGCACTGGGCATCGCAAATGAATATGGAAGCCATGCCGGATCCTGATCGTCTGGCGGAAGCGCGAACGGTGCTGGATCAACGAAACAAGTTGGAAACAGAGGTGCGGCAACATCTGGACCAACTGAAGAACAGCCGGGCGGCAGCAGAGCAGGCGCTGGCCCTGCATCGGCAGGCCCGCGGGAACCTTGTACGGGAAAAACAACGCCTGCATGATGAACGGAACCAAAGGGAAAAACAGCAGCAACAGGATCAGGCGGCGCTTGCCGCGCTTGCCTCGGATATCCTGCGGACAGAGCAGCGATCCGATATGGATCAATGGTTGCGCAAGGCATCCGGGACCGTTGACCACATGCATCAGGAACTGAATAGAATTCGCCAACAGGGTCACGAATTGCAACAGACGGCGCATGAAGTGGACAGGCATGAGCATCAACTGCGTGCAGCCATGCAGCAAGCTGCGGAACACCGCCAGCAACGTGAAATCGTATTGGCTGCCGAAACCGCACGTTTACAGGATATGGAAGACGAAATTCGCCAGCGCTGCCAGCAGACAGGAGAATCGTTAATACAAGAACTGGCCCAGGTGGAAGGTGAACCGGATGAGGAAGCCATACTGCACAAGGCAAGCGAACAGGAAGATCGCCTGAGCCGCTTTGGGCCTGTCAATCTGCTGGCGATTGAGGAATATGATCAGACGGCGGATCGAGAGCGGTTTCTTTCCGTCCAGTCCGAAGATCTGGAATCAAGCCTTGCCACGCTGACGGATACGATTGGCCGTATCGACCGCACGACCCACCAGCGATTCATGGAGACATTTGAGCAGGCCAATGCCCATTTCAAGCAGACCTTTCCGCGCCTGTTTGGCGGTGGAAAAGCGGAGTTGCGCCTTGATTCAGACGACTTGCGGACGGTCGGCATCGAGATCGTCGCCCAACCGCCCGGCAAACGTTTGCAGGATATCGAATTAATGTCCGGCGGTGAAAAGGCATTGACCGCCGTGGCGCTGATATTTTCCATCTTCCGCATCAAACCCGCGCCGTTTTGTATCCTGGATGAGGTTGATGCGCCCCTGGACGATGCCAATGTCGGCCGCTTCGGTGAGATGGTTCAGGAATTCTCCAATACCGTACAATTTCTAAATATCACGCATAACAAAGTGAGCATGCAGATGTCCAGCCGTATCATCGGCGTATCCATGCCTGAAGCGGGCGTCTCGCGCATCGTTGGCGTTGATCTGGAGAGCATGGAACAGCAGGTAGCGACCCAACCCTCTCTGCTTACGGCATAAATTTTGTTCGTTTTGATGCGTGTGCAAGGGCTCCCTTCGGGCGATCCATCCGGCGGCCATCTGCTGTGTTGCGCTCCCTTGCAATGGAACAACCATTGCGGCGGGGAGCGCGCCTTGCATATGACCGCCGGATGACTCGCTGTGGCACGACTTGTGGGTAAAGGGCAGGGCTAGAC
>CAYOUW010000140.1:0-3858 GCA_964407235.1 uncultured Zetaproteobacteria bacterium
TTTATGCTGTCGGCGATATTCAGGGTTGCTACAAACCCCTGAGAAAGTTGCTGAAGAAGGTTCAATTTAATCCTGAAAAGGACGTGCTGTGGTGTGTGGGCGATCTGGTCAATCGAGGTCCCGATTCATTAAAGGTGTTGCGGTATCTTAAATCGCTGGGCGGCGCATGTATCTGCGTGCTTGGAAATCACGATTTGCATTTATTGGGCCAAGCTGCGGGAGAGCGCGCATACCAAAGTGATACCTTGCAGGAAGTCCTGGCTGCACCGGATCGTGATGAGTTGATGGACTGGTTGCGATACCGGCCATTATTGTACCACGATACGGAACATGGGTGGTGCATGGTACATGCCGGTTTTCCACCTGGATGGACCTTGAAAAAGTGCAAAAAACGGGCGAAAGAGGTAGAAAACATGCTCCGCCATAAGGAATGGATGGAATTTTGCCATTGTATTCACGCCCATGATTTTCCGATGTCCGAACCGGTCGGGAAGGGTGTTGCACGGCAACTGTTTACCGTGGCGGTATTCACGCGTATGCGGTACTGCACGCCGGATGGACGTTTTGACTGGCGCAACCGTTCCGGTGAACCGGGCAAGAACGAACGTGCCTGGTATGTGCATAAGAGACTGGCCTGGCGCGATGATTGCAAAGTAATTTTCGGTCACTGGGCGGCGAAGGGGCTAGTGACGGATCAACCACATGTTCTGGGACTGGATTCAGGATGCGTGTGGGGAGGAAAGCTGACGCTGACGCGGCTGGATAAAAAAAAGACGGTATTAAGCTCCGTGGACTGCCAGGCCTGTTAGTTACTGTAGGAATTCGGAGATACAGGAGGGCTTAGGGTCTGTAAGGAAATAAGGATTCATGATTTGCGTGTCTATCCGTGGGCGCGATGATGACTTTTTGTGAATTCATTATACCTCATCTCCGAATATTGCGGCGACAGGTGCGTGATCCGAGTACCACGTATCGGTAAAAACTGATATTTCCTGAATGAATGTTGCAATGCCGGGAGTGCAGATGTGATAATCGATGCGCCAGCCGACGTTCTTCTCGCGGGCGTGGCCACGATTGGACCACCATGAATATTGTTCTTTTTCCGGATAAAGCGTTCGAAACACATCTACAAAGCCGACGCCGTCCAATAAGCGATCCATCCACGCGCGCTCTTCCGGAAGGAACCCGGATTTTTTCTGATTACCACGCCAGTTTTTCAGGTCGATATTGTTGTGAGCGATATTGACATCGCCGCACAGGATGATTTCACGCCCTTCATGTTTGAGTCGTGTGATAAACGGCAGAAAACAGTCCAGAAAGGCATATTTGACGATTTGCCGCGCCTCCGAACCGGAACCGGAAGGAAAATAAGCGCTGATGACCGAGAGGTTCCCGAAATCAGCCTGGATATAGCGGCCTTCCGCATCCATGTCGCCCCAGTCCGTGCCGGGGTCGGTCGCGCCCAGACCGATGTGAACCGCATCCGGCTTGCGGCGTGAATACAGGGCAACGCCGGAATAGCCGGGCTTCCCGGCAAAATGATAATAGTGGTGGTAGCCGCCGGGCTCGGCTTCTTCCGGAATCTGGTGCCGGTGCGCCTTTAATTCCTGCATGCACAGAATATCCGCATCCTGTTTGGCGAACCAGTCCCAGAATCCCTTGCGGGTTGCGGCGCGGATACCATTGGCATTAAAGGTGATCACCTTACTCATGTTGCCATCGGCCAATGGCATCCAGATAAGCGCGTTCTTTTTTCAGTTTTTTCACCTCGGGAATAAAGACGCTCATATTGGATGATTGCAAATGCTCCAGCCAGCCAGCGAGGAATTGCAACCAAATTTCGTTCATCATTTCGGTATCCTTCACAGCTTTTTTACCAACATAATCCTCACTGGAAGCTATTTCACCGCGTACGGCAATGTCCAGGTTACCAATAATCGGGGCGGTATGGCTGTCCAGCGCGCGGAAATTTCCACTGGCGCCCAAATAGAGCAGCCACGGTGTGCCAGGTTCGAGTCCGGCAATGCAATCGAGCATCTGCTGTTGGTCCGGAACAGGCGCAGAAGAGAGGCGATGCAACACGGCATGCGCAAAAATCCCACGTGTCAGGAAATCAAATTTACCCGCCTTGTTTTTTGCCGTCAGCACGTATATTTTCTCCTTCTTCAAGCGGCGTCCAGCCCAGCCTTCGGCCGTTTTCCTGTCCGTGATGCGAGCATCATGCGCATCAAGCGGCTCGGCATACGCACACTGCCGCCATATTTTTTTATCATCCAGAAGACGCCATGCATGGCTGCCCGCGGCATCCAGTGCGTCAATACTAAAAATAAGTTTCAAGGAAGTTCATCAATCACAGGCATTTTTGTTTCCGCATCGAGCCGCAGGCAAAGCTCTCCCTTAAGCATACGCAATATCTCGTTGCCGACCAGCTCCTTGCGCCAGCCATGTAAACATGGATTGTCTGGCAGATCCGTTATCGAGAAAGAACCGTGGTTGGCCCAGGAGGCAAGTGCTGCAATATCCTGTTTGCTGGCAAGGATATTGGCGGCAATCCTGACTTTTTCCGCACGCAGACGGACCAGCGCCGAAAGAAGTTCCAGCCGCATTTCCGTCCCCTCGCTGTTGTGGGCCGATGTTTTTGGATGCGGCCATTCGGATTCCGGGCACTGTTGGCCTTGCTGCCACGCATGCAGCATATCCTCGCCAAAACGCCGTATGACACCGCTATTCAAGCCTCGAATACCGGACAAGCCTTCGATGGTCAGTTGTGCTTTTCGGGCCAGTGCCAGCAACGGTTCATCGCCCACAATTCGACGGCGGGGAATATCCCGTTTTTTCGCTTGCTGCTCACGCCATATCGCCAGTTCCCGCAATATGGCCAGTTGCTTCGGCTTGAGTTTGTTGACGCCCTTGACACGCCAGAAAACACTTTCCTGCTCGTTGTTATAGGTTTTTTCGCTGCACAGGGCAGCCTGTTCTTCCTCCATCCATGCCAAACGCCCTCGTGCCTGAAGTTGCTCATGCAAATGTTGATAGATCGGCATGAGGTAAATAACATCATCAGCGGCATAGATTATTTGCGCCGGGCGCAAGGGCCGTCTCAACCAGTCGGTAAAGGATTCGGCTTTGGGCAGGGTCTTGCCCAGTATTTGCTGCACCAGATTGCCGAATCCAACCTGTAAACCAAAGCCAAGCAGAGCCGCTGCAATCTGTGTATCAAACAATGGCAATGGCAATGCTCCGCTTTCCTTGAGGATAATTTCCGCATCTTGCCGCACGGCATGGAACACCTTGAGGATGCCCGGATTGTGCATCAGCATCCAAAGTGGAGAGAGGTCGGGGATGGCAACAGGGTCGATGAGATAACAGGCTTCCCTTGATGCGATCTGAATCAACGCAAATTCAGGGTAATAGGTGGATTCGCGGTGAAACTCCGTATCCACGCAAAGTACGCTTGCGTTTCTCAGCTTCCGGCAGGCGTGGTCCAGAGCCTCGGCGCTATCGATATAGTCGGGATTCAGGTCAGTAGCCTCTTTCATGTTGGTAAGACTAACTGGTATGATTCATGAATTCGACCCCGCGCTTGCTACCCTGAACTATTCACAAATTCTGCCATGCCCTTGCTTGTCCCTTTGTCCGCTTTAAGACCGTGCGGATAACCACTGCCGTCCCGGCGTTCATGATGCGACAGGGCGATGTCATGACCCATCTGAAGATAGGGAGATGTCTGGCCTCCCAGGATGTCAGCGCCAATGGTGGTATGTGTCTGCATGATCTCCCATTCCTCAGCCCCGGCTGCAAGCCCCCGAATACGGGATTGCTGGTCTTCCAGCGCAGTCACCATGATGATGGGGATAT
>CAYOUW010000141.1:0-3743 GCA_964407235.1 uncultured Zetaproteobacteria bacterium
TAAGCAGGATGAGGATTCCACAAAAACCGGTGCTTCTTCACACCCGCATTCCCTGCTATAACCACCCGCATGGTCAGAAAACAGGTGTGTCATTGATGATACGACAGCATGGATGCGTGGCTGCCGGGCATGAATTCACGGCGCAAGCGGGTGCAGAAATTCTGCGGGCGGGCGGTAATGCTGTGGATGCGGCCGTAGCCAGCGCTTGCATGTCGTTCATTACGGAACCGGTGCTGACGGGTGCGGGCGGTGGCGGATTTTTGCTGCTGCGACAGCCGGACGGAACATCCATCCTGCTTGACGGTTTTGCCCGCATGCCTGAGCGCCGCATTGAATCAGTGACTCACCCCGATTTTCACGCCATGCCGGTAGATTTCGGCGATACGGTTCAAACCTTCCATATCGGACGCGCTGCCATTGCGACCCCTACCCTCATGTCCCTGCTGTTTGAGGCGCACCGGAGTTATGGCCGTATTCCCATCAGAGAAGTCATGGCGCCATCCATCCATGCCGCACGCGATGGTGTACGTCTGAACGCCCTTCAGGCCTCATTTATTCATTTGCTGGAACCCGTTCTAACCTCCGAAACCGCATGCCGCAACCTGCATGCGCCGGAAGGAAAGCTATTGAGGGAAGGCGAATGCTTCAGGAACGTCGATCTGGCCAACCTGCTGGAATTGCTTGCCCTCAATGGCGTGGATGAGATGTATCATGGTGATGTGGCCCATGCCATCGCCGCGGCCTGCCAACCGGGAGGACTCCTTTCGCGGCATGATCTGGGACAGGCCAAAGTCATCCGGCGTCAACCGCTTTCCATCCCGGTGTTGGGAGGCAAGATGCTGACCAATCCCCCTCCGTCTTCCGGTGGCTGCCTGATCGGCTTCAGCCTCAGGCTTCTGGAACAGATGATGAAATCCGGACGTCATGAACCTCTGAATGTTCTGTTGGCTGAAGCGCTGCGCGCCGCCAGTCACATCCGTGGTGCGGATTTTGATCAACAACTGTATCAGGCTGGTGCGGAACAACAGTTCCCGGATAAAAACCTCGTAAGCCACAGCTTTAATCACATCGTCCAATGCCTTGATAATAAAAAAACAGACACATCATTTGAAATAGAAAACAGGCACGGCAGCACTACCCACATCAGTGTGGTGGACAGAGAGGGGCAAGCGGTATCCGTCACGGCCAGCAACGGCGAGGGTTCGGGTATCGTGGCGCCGGGAACAGGCATTCACCTTAATAACATGCTGGGAGAAGAGGATATCAATCCTCTGGGTTTCCACCGTCTTGCCGCAGAGGAAACCCTCTCATCCATGATGGCGCCTTCCATCTTCGTCCGCAAGGGCCGCCCCGCCCTGATTCTTGGCAGCGGCGGCTCAAACCGCTTGCGCGGCGCCATTCTACAGGTGCTGTGCCATCATATTCTGGGGAATATGAATATTGAGTCCGCCGTCTGTTTTCCACGCATCCATAACGAAGGCGATGTGCTGGATTGCGAACCCGGCGGTCTCCACCCGAATGAGGAACATGCGTTGTCTGAACTTGGATGGAATATCCGCCACTGGCAACAATTATCCGTGTATTTTGGCGGCGTACATGCTATTGCTCTCGATCAAGATGGGGGTATACAGGCCGCCGGCGACCCGAGGCGCGGCGGCGCGGTGGCATGGGCATAGAAGCCATCATCGCCTTTGGCGGCAATGTGGGCGACGTAATGGGCGGATTTCTATCCGCGCGCGAACGCCTTGCCTGCACCCGGGGTTTACGAATACTTGATTCCTCCCATGCCTATTCTTCTCCGCCCGTCGGCCCTGCCGGGCAGCCGGATTATCTCAATGCGGTCGTGTTGCTGGATACCGACATGGAGGCTGAATCGCTTTTGCAACAGTTGCTGCGTATCGAAAATCAACATGGCCGCACACGCAATGGCAAACGCTGGGGTCCGAGGACGCTTGATCTCGATCTCGTCGCCTATCACGATACGATCATGCAAACGACCTGTCTGACGCTGCCCCATCCGCATATGCATGAGCGCATGTTTGTATTACAGCCTTTATGCGACATCCGGCCAAACTGGCGGCATCCCGTATTGAAACAAACGGCAAAAGAATTACTGAAATCGTTGGCGGCAACAGGTGCTCCGTATCTCGAAGAAAGACGGACATGGCAATCACAGGTTTTTCCCGTGCGTTGACGCTATTCAATTTCCGACGGCATTTATCCCGGATTATTCATGAATAATCCGGGACTGGTTCGAAGCCAGTCGCCCTGACATCAAAAAACCGGGCCCGGAAAAACCGGGCCCGGCCTGTTGAGCATTGCCGTTCGGGAAAGTAACGACCCGACCGGCATCCCGCTTTTTTTACATGGGGCCAGGCTTCTTGATCTGCCTCATCAGATTGTTGTTCCACTTGCCGGTCACCTTGAAGTGGGCGGCAGCGCCCAGCATGATGGCCTTGATGAGATTATGATTCAGGTAGACGTAGAGTCCGGGCTGCCTGAACGTGTACATCCAGGCCACGGCGCCGCCTGCCGGAATTGACCAGGTTTGCAAGTTCCGAAGCGGCGGAGAAGTAAAACCGCCGTCCACCCAGACATAGTTCGCATGACCACCGATCAGGTGCGGTGAGGAAATGTTGTTCGCCTGCGAATGAAGGACCAGAACCGTCTCGCCCACCTTCGCTGTCAGGGCATGTTTGCCGGTGTAGGCGAATTCCTTGCCGCCAAAACCTATATGGGTCGGAATCAGGCCGCGCATGACCTTCAGGGTGTCATCCATGGCATCCATGGCGTTGTCATACTTCTTGTAGTTCCCGTTCTTGTCCTTCGGGATATAGTAGTCATTCTCGCCGATGTAGTAGGCGCGATCATAATGCAACTTCTTGCCATGACCGTCCGTCAAGCCGCCTCTCGGCAGTACCAGAATAGCGCCGGTCATGCCCTGCACGACGTGGTACGGGATCATAATCCCGCCCGGTGCGCAGTGATAAACAAAGATACCCGACTTGGTAAGTTTGAAGCGAACCGTTGCCGATTCACCGGGCTTCACCTTGTCCAGCGTGGCCGTACCGAGCGCGCCGGTTGCGGCGTGCAGGTCGATATTGTGCATAAAGAGATTGCTTTTCAGGTTCTTCAACGTCAACTGGACATAGTCGCCCACATGACCCACGATAATCGGTCCCGGGGTTGAGCCATTGTAGGTCATCCCCGAAATCTGCGTGCCGGTAGCGTCGTCGATGATCCAGTTTTTCTCGATTGCGGTCAGTGTTACGTCAATAATCACCGGGCCACCCTTTGCGATCTGGCTATGTACCGGCAGAGCCGGCGGCATGACCATAATCTCCTTGACGTGGCGCAAGCCGCCTGCGAATGCAGACGCGCCAAGCGCCATAAAAAGTACCGGGAAAGCCACGACTTTCAGAATTCCCGATATATATTTATTCTTCAACATTATAATTTCTCCTCTTGTGAGTTCATCCTCTTGTGATTAGACAGAAGCGGAATGGTCCCCCATCCCGACGGGGAAGATACAGGAGAGGAGAGGACTGTTTCCTTGATATTGGTCAATTCTTCCGGCATCCGCCACACTTCCGTCGAAACCATGGCGAAGACAGGAAGCCTTGCCACTGGCAGAAACTAATCCCGTAAGGGCGCGCGGCAGGGCAGCGCAACTTTTCTTCTGTAAAACTGAACAAACGTTGTTTTTCAAAGTGGAGAAGAGCTCCACGCTCACCACAGCACGG
>CAYOUW010000142.1:0-1113 GCA_964407235.1 uncultured Zetaproteobacteria bacterium
CAACGCTTCTTCAGTGGGTTGAATGGTCATTACAGGCTCTATGTCTGGAACAATGGGCAAGGAGTTGATATCGATGGCACCGTTCGGTCGCATAAGGGGATCGGCCTCAGCATGGATCAGCAAGTGGGCGATTACATCGCGCTGTTCGGACGCTACGGCTATCAACTCCAGGGCAAGGTCAAGTTTAATCAGACCGTTACTGTTGGCGCGGAAATTCGCGGGGCATCATGGGGGCGCAGTGGTGACGCCGTGGGCGTCGCTCTGGGTTGGCTGAATAGTTCGGACGAATTCCGTCAGGTCTCCGCCGCGAGTGGCGCGGAGCAACTGGTGGAAATTTTTTATCGCTATCGGTTTAACAAGTTCATCGCGATATCATCCGATTTCCAGTACATCCGTTACCCCGGCGGGAATAAGGCATCTTCAGGACTTGCGGCTTATGGCTTGCGCACTCAAATCAATTTTTAGCGGATGAGGAGGCAGCGGCATGGGATACGAGTGGTGGACGGATGTCCGGAGCCTGCAAAAGTCGATGACTGCGTAATTTTTAAGCTGAACGGCTTCACCCTGAAGCGTGAAAACGAGACGCGGTCCAACATGAGCGCAAGTGCGGGAAAATGAAACCATGAAACGAAATATCATCATATTACTCGGGGTGCCGTTGCTAATGATCGGCCTGTTTGTCGGCGGTGCGTGCCATGCCGGGGGACTACCCGCCTTTACCCTGATTGCCGAAAACGGTCGATTCAAGCCGGAGGTTATTACCGTGCCCGCGCACACACGCTTCAAACTGGTCGTTACCAACCATGGGCCGGGGCCTGAAGAATTTGAAAGCCGTGAATTGCGCAAGGAGACTGTGCTGGCAGCGGGCGTCACCCGTTCGGTGGTGTTTGCCCCGCTGAAACCGGGCGTCTATCGGTTTTTCGGTGATTTTCATCCCGATACTGCGCGGGGGCGGATCGTAGTCAAGTAAGGAGCGCTCAATATGGGTAATACAATATTTATCGTCTGGCGTGAAAGCGTGGAGGCCATGCTGCTGATCGGTATCCTCTATGCGTGGTTGGTCAACCATGCCGATGCGCGGGCCGGATTGCGTTTTCTATGGGGCGGGGTGAC
>CAYOUW010000142.1:1213-3735 GCA_964407235.1 uncultured Zetaproteobacteria bacterium
ATTGCCGTGGGGCGGGAAGGCGCGGAAATGGTTATTTTTCTCTACGGATCGGCGCAGGCTGTGCACGGTATAGCTCAATTCCGGTTTTACGCGGCCTGCGCCATCGGTTTGGGTCTGGCTTTGCTGACCTTCTGGCTATTGTCTCGCGGCGGACGTTACTTTTCCTGGAAGGCATTTTTCCGCTTCAGCGAGGTGGTGTTGCTGTTTCTCGCCGCCGCCCTGTTGGTGGATGGCGCTGACCGTATGATCGGATTGGGATTGCTTCCACCTCTGGTGGACCCGGTCTGGGATACCTCATGGCTTCTCGATGACAGCCGAACGGCAGGCAATCTTGTTGCCACGTTGACCGGGTATCGCGCCCGCCCGGCGCTGTTGACGCTGTTGGCGTACGGAATTTACTGGGCGCTGGTGTTTATCCTGATGCGTGCAACACGCCAGGCATCCGCCAACCCTGGCCGGGAGCGACCCGTCCATGAATGAGATCGTACAGGCAAGTTTTTCGCGGAAAAGAGTTTTCGGATCGAAAAAAACATTGTTGCAATCGCTGGGGGAGGGCCTACAACGTCGCCGCGGGCTGATCCAGGCTATTCAGTGGATCGTGGTGATCTTCTATCTCGGCTTGCTCATCTGGCCGGCTTTCCTGCCGTTGCCGGTCACGTATGTCCACTTCTATGATAACCTGGTGCTGTTCGCGCAATTTGTTTTCTGGGGCCTGTGGTGGCCGTTTGTGATGCTGAGCATGATGTTGATCGGCCGAGTCTGGTGCGGGGTGTTTTGCCCGGAAGGGATGCTTACGGAGTTGGCCAGCCGCCATGGTCTGGGTCGGGCGATCCCGGGATGGATGCGTTGGGGCGGCTGGCCGTTTATCGCGTTTTCCGTCACCACGGTTTACGGGCAGCTTGTGAGCGTCTACGAGTATCCGAAGGCGGCATTACTCGTCCTCGGCGGTTCCACGGTGATGGCGATAGTGGTGGGGTTTATCTATGGCCGGGGCGTGCGGGTCTGGTGCATGTATTTGTGCCCTGCGAACGGAGTGTTCAGTTTGTTGTCGCGGCTCGCCCCGCTACATTTCCGGGTGGATGCGGATGCGTGGGTTAAGGCGCCGCGGCGTACTCCAGCGGTGGATTGCGCGCCATTGATCAATATTCAGGCGATGAGCGGCAACAGCGCCTGTCATATGTGCGGGCGCTGCAGCGGTCACCGCAATGCCGTGATGCTTGCCGCCCGTTCGCCGAATCGGGAGATACTGTCGATCCGGGATGAGGATGGATCACGTTGGGAGGCGCTTCTGCTCGTCTTCGGCTTGCTTGGGATTGCGACTGGCGCGTTCCAGTGGTCGGCATCACCCTGGTTTATCACGATGAAACAGTATCTGGCCGGCTGGCTCATTGATCATCATTTATTCGCGCCGCTACAGGATAACGCGCCCTGGTGGTTGCTCACCCATTATCCGGAGACCAACGATGTCTTCACCTGGCTGGACGGTATCTGTATTCTAATTTATATCGGTGCCACAGCCCTTGTCTTTGGCATCTGGATATTGTTCATGCTGCGATTGGCGGGACGGATACTCGGGAAGGGTGCGATGCCATGGCGGCTGGCCTACGGTTTGACGCCACTGGCCGGGATCAGCATATTTCTGGGGCTGTTCTCGTTGACTGCCGGCATGCTTAAGGCGGAGCGGCTGGAGATAGGGTGGCTGCCCGGTTTGCGCGCTGTACTTCTGGTGCTTGGCTTGTTGTGGTCCGCCTGGCTGATGCGGCGCATGATCACCGCATACAACAGCATTCCCGCATGGCGTCAATGGGCCGCATGGCTCGTGCTCATGGCAGGAGCATGTATCACTGTGGCATCCTGGGTGCTGGTTTTTTATATCTGGTGATAAATTTGACAGCCTTGAAACGAGACCGTTATTTTAACGTAAGGGTCTCCGGAGAGCGCTACGGCGTCCACCAGAGCCACGAGAAGAAGCTACGGCGTTACCCTGTTTCATCGAGGGTTTTCATGAATGCCTGATAAAAACTGCCCCGTAATGGCAGGGACCGACCTCGACCAGCCTTTCCAGTTTGTATCCGGCCGGTTCGACCGCCTGACGAACATCTTCGGGCGTCATGCGCAATTCGGCTCTCGGGCCTCTCGGCTTGCCAAGCACTACAGTCTCTTCACGTGGCCGACTATGCCAGTTGACGATAGCAAAACGGCCTCCCGGTTTAAGCACCTCACAGACCGATTCGGACAGGCGCGTTTTGTCGGGGACGCCGTGAAACGTGTTGGCGATAAATACAAAGTCCACCGGGTCGGGGAGGAGTATCGCCAGTTCACTCGCGTCTCCCAAAATAGCATGAAAGTTCTCATGATCCCGGCACGCCCGCCCGGCCTGACTCAGAAGATCGGCATCGAGATCCAGCGCATAGACAGCGCCCGGATGCACCCGTTTGCACATGGGGGCTGTAAAATGGCCGTCGCCGCAGCATAAATCCACCACCTGCATGCCTGCTTCGACACCCACTGCGCGCAATACG
>CAYOUW010000143.1:0-3727 GCA_964407235.1 uncultured Zetaproteobacteria bacterium
ATGGCATACAGCCGGAAGCCAGCACGGCGACGGCCAGAATGCATGGGAGCAGAATGCCTGGAAGCAGAATGCTCGGAACCAGAGTGCCCGGGACATATCTCATTTCATCCGCCTCCGACCCGTACGCGAGCCGTGTATTTGTCCACGGCGATGGCCTGTAGCACCCGCTTGCTGCTCAGGTTCCGCACCGGCACCCGATCGCCACGACCGGCCCGTTTGAGCACCTCGCCCATGGCCGTAACCCTGACGCCGCCGATACTGGCGATGAGTGTCACGCGGTCGCCGCGAGACAGCAGTGGCGGGCGTCTGACATAGCTCTCATAGATCACTTGCCGCGCACGCAGCGGACGCGTGGTGCGTGTGCCGACAAGCTTTCGTGCATCCGTCCACCAGCGGCCCACATGGTCGGCGACATTCGCACGCACATGCTGCAATGCGGCCGCCATCAGCAAGGTATGCGCGGCGACATCGTCGCGCACGGCAACCGCATTTGTCCACCAGCGCAACTGCACGGGCACATACCAACGGCGCGTATTCGCGCCCCGGCCCCGCTCGGCAATCAGAGACACCCGCGCCGGATGATTGCGCAGATGTGGCAAGCGCCAGCGTAGCGCCTCTCTGGTCTCCGGCCAGCGCAATACCTTTACCAGCTCCGCGCGGGCGCCAGCCAGCACGACGCCTTGCTTGAAGAAATGGTGCAGGGAAGTCTGCATGGCGCTGGCCGCGGCATGCGCAGGCAGGGCGCCGAATAGCAGAAGCAAAAGGATCGGGATGGCCCGCCTGGTGCCCTGTCTCATAAAAAAACATACCATCTTCATGATTTAACGCCTGAGGTTGCTGGCCGACCGCAGCATTTCGTCGGCAGCCTGAATGGCCTTGGAATTCATTTCATAGGCGCGTTGCGCGGCAATGAGATTAACCATTTCCTCCACCGCGCTGACGTTGGACTGCTCCAGTGTTCCCGATGAGATGGTGCCAATGCCGTTGGATCCCGGTGTGCCGGAGATCGGGGTGCCGCTCGCCTGGCTTTCCTGAAACAGGCTCTGACCGATACTGGTCAGACCGCCGGGATTGCTGAAGTCGGATAATTGAATCTGGCCGAGGTTGCTGGTGACGTTGCCTGGCTCCACCGCCGACACCGTGCCGTCGGGAGAAATAGTAATGGACAGTGCATCCGTCGGAATAGTGATGGAGGGTTGCAGAGGATAACCATCCTGGGTGACCACCTGCCCCAGACTGTCGATGCTAAAAGCGCCGGCGCGCGTATAGGCCAGGTCGCCGCTCGGCAACTGCACCTGAAAAAAGGCGCGGCCTTCGATGGCCATGTCCAGCGGATTACCCGTTTGCTGGGAGCTGCCCTCCGAAAAAATACGCGCCACGCCGGCGGTGCGCACGCCAAGCCCCACCTGAATGCCTACCGGCAATTCATTGCCAGCGCCGTTCTGAGCACCGGGCGCCTTGATTTGCTGGTACATCAAATCCTGAAAGCTGGCGCGTCCGCGCTTGAATCCCGTGGTATTAATGTTGGCGAGGTTGTTGGAAATCACATCGACATTCAATGCCTGAGCCGTCATGCCTGTTGCTGCCGTCCATAAAGCTCTCATCATGGTAAAACTCCTGTGCCTGCCTGTATTTAACCTGAACTACGCCTGAATCCGGCCCACCTGCTCATTCAGCAGGGTGGCCACGCGATCATATTGCTGTAGCATTTTCATCGTGCCCTGAAACGCTCGTTGCACACTCATCAACTCGACCATTGCCTGCACGGCGTTGACATTGGATGACTCCGTAAAGCCCTGCATGACACGCACACCGTTACCCGCCGGTTTGACGTTCCCGGGTGATGTCGTGAGCAACACCCCGCCTATTTTCCGGATATTGCGGGGATCAGGGATCTGTACCAGGCCGATGCGACCAACCTTTTTACCGTTTACGCTCATGCCTCCATCTTCCATCACCGTCAACTTACCCACAGGCAGGACGATCGGGCTGCCGCTATCATCAAGAACGGGCCTTCCTCCTGTCGTCAGCAGATTTCCGCCTGCATCCAGTTGAAAGTTACCGGCGCGCGTATAAGCCTCCGATCCGTCCTTAAGGCGAACACGGAAATAACCCTGACCATTCAGGGCCATGTCCAGGCTGTAGCCGGTGCGCACCAGAGCGCCTTCCCGGCTGTCGACATACTGCTTTCCAGCGACCGGGTAGGCAGTGGTTTGCCCGGTAAGGAATGTGGAAAAGCTGCTGCGACCAGCGCGGTATCCCACCGTATTCACATTGGCGAGATTGTGGGTGATGCCGTTGAGTTTTTGCTGTACCAACAGTCCGGCCGTACCCGCGATGTAAAAAGCTGGATTCATGGAAAACTCCTCATACCGTAGCGAGGAGCATGTATCATGCCAGACTGTAAAAACTCCGGATTAACATGGGGAACAGGGTTTACCGCAAAGTACGCAAAGGAACAAACAAGGCGCGGCAGTATTTGTGAATATTTTGTGATTGAGCAGCGCGTCAAGATGGTACATAGGCTGGATGGAGAAATGGCCATGTTATTTACAAATCCCAGGCCAGCAAAGCCGGAACCAAACGGGCTATGCACCACAGAGGACACAGAGAGCACAGAGAATATCGAATGAGGGAAAATATCAGAGTTTATTCTCAGATTTTGTTTTCCTCTGTGTATCTCTGTGCTCTCTGTGGTGAAATATCTTGTGCATTTTGCATTAGACTTCACGGGTAAGGGACTAAGAGGCACCCGGCAATTATTTCCTGTTGGGCATGGTAAAAAATGCCGAATTAGCCACCGGTTTCCCGGATCACCGGAAAATAAAACAAGGTGCGTACGATTCATGTTTCGCCCCCTCCTTCCGGGCCATTGTCCTCATGCGCGCGGTTCCCGGCTGCGTGTAATTTAAGCAGAAGCCGAACCTGCGCGGTGGGAGTATTCAATTGTGCGGCGATTTCTTCCTCGTCATGGCCTTCCCGCTGCATGCGCAATACCTGAGCGACGGTTGCATGGCCGCTGCCTGAACAGGATACATTCCGTAGTGACGTCGTTTGGCCGGATGTATGACCATGCCCGCCGGATTTTTTTGCCCGGTTCAGTTCCTGGATAGCCCGCATGGCTTCCTCCAGGTGGCACGATGCCTGCCGCAATTGCCGCGACGTGTCGGCAAGCATGCCTTGCAAGTGTCGCTGGCGTTTGGCATTGCGCATCCAGCTTACCCACAGACCGGCAATAGCCATCAGCATCAAGCCATCCGGCAGCAGGACGTACCATGAGAACGAGGGCAGAGCCTGCATCAGTTTCATTGACCTCCGGGGATATCCAGTCTCAGTGAAGCGCGCAATCGCACCACCATCTGGCTGTGTAATTGTGAAATCCTCGACTCCGTAATACCAAGAACAGCGGCAACTTCCTTCATGTTCAGTTCTTCATAGTAATACAGGGTGAGCAGCACCTTTTCCCGCAACGGAAGTTGCTTGATGGCATGCGCCAGTTTTTCAGTAAATTCACGCATCGCCGCCTGGTTCTCAGGCATTTCCCCGGGGTCTCCGGCGATAGCGCCGAGCACGTTCAGCGGATCACCCTCTCCAAAATTTTTGGGTAAATCATCAAAGTACACAACGCTGACGCCGCACATTTGGGTCAGGCGCTCCCGGTATTCTCCAAGATTAATATCGAGAAATGACGCAATCTCCTGTTCCTCGGCCGGCCTTCCGTATTTTT
>CAYOUW010000144.1:0-3618 GCA_964407235.1 uncultured Zetaproteobacteria bacterium
TAGAGACCGGGGGTTAGCATGCCGACGAAGTTTTTTGAAGGGAACCTCCAAAGCCGAGCCCCTCTGAAAGAAAAGGATCGCAGATTTGGATGGGGTGAGTGGAAACGCCCGTTACGAAATGCTCTTGTGTTACTTGCGGCATGTGTCGGCCCTATCTCGGTCTCGTATGGAGGAGGGGCTGCCATGCCCGTAGCTCCAGGAGGGTCGTCCGCGGCGACTCCTGCCCGGCTGAATGATACGGGCATCACGAAATGGGGAGATGCAACGGTTAATAATCTTACCGTCACGCAGCCTTCATTTCCTGTTCAGGATGCCGATGTTGGCCGCGATGCACTGGCCCGTGCCGGTACGCTGGCCAAGGTTGGAGGCGGCGAGGCAGGCTTTGATTTCACCAAGTTGGATGCAACGGGCACACCGCTGACCAATCAGGCGGCAAGTTATGTAACCACACCGTGGAGTTGTGTAAAAGACAATGTGACCGGTTTGATGTGGGAGGTAAAAACCACGGCAGGCGCAGAGGACCTGCGCGCCGCCAACTATACCTATAGCTGGTTTAATTCCACCGGCATGAACAATGGAGGTAATGCGGGAGCTGCGAATGCAGGCGTTTGCGTGGATACGAAAAACTGTGATACGGAAAAATATGTCACGGCGGTAAATACTGCCGGATTGTGTGGCTATACGGACTGGCGTTTGCCGTCCGAAGAGGAACTTGCCTCAGTTCTTAACTTAAGCATTGCCGCTTCCGGCCTGACCATTGATACCGGTTATTTTCCGAATACAATCGCTAACTGGTATTGGTCGGCGTCCCCGTATGCCGGTAATGCCGCCCACGCGTGGAGTGTCCATTTCAGCGGCGGTAACGACATCGCCAACCATAAGAGCCTTAGTTACTACGTTCGTCTTGTTCGCGGCGGACAAAGGAACAAGCCAGGGGCGCGGCAGCATTGATGAATAATGCAGGTTAGAAATTAGAGGTATATTATGAATGGATCGAAGAATTGGCATCAGGCAATGTGGCGGAATAATACGAGAGTTTATTTTACTATCCTCCAGACCCTTTTGTTGCGAAACTCAGGGTGGATAAGTGACAATCTCGCTTTGAGGTCATTTGATTCGGGTCGTTTGGACGCCCACGAGGGCGGGGCGCAAGCCCTGATGCCCGATAACGGCCCGAATCACACGGATCGAAGTGGGGAAGCCAATCTCTTCTCACGAGTTTTGCAAGGGACTCTCTGTTCGCTATGTTTCATTCTGTTCCTGTGGAGTGGACAGGTATTTGCGGCGCAAGCTTGTCGAACTGCCTCCATTACTGCCATTACGCCAACGACGGATTTTGTGGATAATGGCAATGGCACGGTGACGCACACTAAAACCGGACTGATGTGGAAGCGCTGCTCCGAGGGGCAGGTATGGAGTGGTGCCACCTGCACGGGCACTGCCGCCGCCTACACCTGGCAAGGTGCATTGCAGCAGGCCCAGGCATCGAATAACGTCGGCGGTTTTGCCACCTTCACCGACTGGCGCTTGCCGAATCAAAAAGAATTGAAATCGATTGTGGAGAAGCAGTGCATGACACCTGCTATCAATACCACAATTTTTCCGGCTACCTTTAGTGCCGGATACTGGTCGGCGTCCCCGTATGCCGGTTTTGCTACCGACGCGTGGAATGTCTATTTTGGGAACGGCTACGACTTTGCCTACGCCAAGAGCGATAATCTCTACGTTCGTCTTGTTCGCGGTGGACAAAGGAGCAAACCAGGGCACGGCAGTATTTATGAATAGTGTTCTGGCAGGTATTCATGCCGTGAAGCATGCGCTGGAAGCGGGTGAGGCGGTGGACGAACTGTTGATTGAGGAGGGTAAAAAGCATCCGCGTATCAATGAGCTGGTCCACCGGGCGAAGAAATCAGGGGTTCGCTTCTCCTTTGTGCCGAAGCAGGTGCTGATGCGTTATGCGGCAGGGGTACCACATCAGGGCGTGGTGGCGAAGATGGCGATGAACAGTGGCGGGATTTCCGTTTCATTCGATGACTGGCTGAACGGGCTGAATATGGAGGCGGCGCCACGGGCGCTACTGCTCGATCAAGTGACCGACCCGCACAATCTCGGCGCCTGTATCCGTACGGCCGAGGCCGCCGGGTGCGCGGGCGTGATTATCCCGAAGGATCATGCGGCCGGCATTAGCTCGCCTGTGGTGGCGAAATCAGCCTGTGGAGCGCTGGCCCGCTTGCCGGTGTTGCGCGTAACCAATCTGAAGCGGGCGATCGAAAAGCTACGGAAAAAGGGATTCTGGGTCGTCGGTTTGGCCGATGAGGCCGAAAGATCGATTTACCATATGGATCTGAATGGCGCGCTGGCCATCGTTATGGGCGCGGAAGGTGCGGGACTTCGCCGGCTGGTGCGCGAGGCTTGCGACCAACTGCTCAGTATTCCGATGTCGGGTCAGGTGGAATCATTGAATGTATCGGTAGCCACGGGGGTGGCGATGTTTGAAATGGTTCGGCAGCGAGAAGCCCGGCGCGATTCCATCGGGTAAGATCAAGCGGCTTCTTTATCGGTCTGGCTGTCCCTGGGATCAATGCGTACGAAGATCTGCCCGCAATACTGGCAATGGTTCTTGCCATCCTTGAGATTGATATAAACGAGAGGGTGTTGCCCGTTATCCGAGCAGGAAACGACATTTTCAGTTACTTTAATCTCGGAACCCATACTTGTCCTCCTGAAGCATTTGAAAGCGGTGAATTGTGTCGGGTAGTATGTTTATGTCAAGCTTGGGGCCTTGGTCTCTTATCCGTGAAATCTGATACAAAAAGTACAAGCTATTTCGCCACAAAGACATAACTATATAAAAAACATAGTGAAAATGTGAGGAGTGTGTAATGGAACATACGGACAGGATTCTGATTGAAGGCCTTGAAGTGCGTACGGTGATCGGTATCTTCGACTGGGAGCGTGAGATTCGCCAGACGGTACGGCTGGACATGGAGATTGCGTGGGATATTTCAGGGGCGGCGGCGAGTGATGCCATTGAGGATACCCTGGATTACAAGGCTGTCGCCAAACGCCTGATTACGTTTATTGAAGGTTCCAGTTTTGGTCTGATTGAATCCCTGGCGGAATCTTGCGCGAAGATCGTGATGGAAGAATTTGGTGCGCCATGTCTGCGACTGAAACTATCCAAACCGGGAGCGGTGCGCGGTAGTGAGAATGTTGCCGTCGTCATTGAGCGGGGCAGCCTGATCCGATGACAGCATTCCTGGTTGGCATGGGATCGAATATTGATCCTGAGCGGCATTTGCAGGAAGCTGCGAAGATGCTGCGCGGAGCATTCCCGGATGCCCGATTCTCCGGCGTGTACCGATCCCCGGCTATTGGCATGCGGGATGCGATGGATTTCCTCAATGCCTGTTGTTTATTGCATACCGATATGGCTACGGATGCGCTGGTCAACTGGCTCAAACGGCTCGAAGACATGCATGGGCGGGATCGTTCGCAGGGTTCGTGGAAGTCGCGCACGCTTGATCTTGATGTGTTGATGGCGGCGGATGTGGTGGATGATGAATTGTTCCGGTATGCGCACGCCTATGTGCCGGGATGCGAGTTGCTGGATCTTCC
>CAYOUW010000145.1:0-3610 GCA_964407235.1 uncultured Zetaproteobacteria bacterium
TTTGATGAAGTCAGTAAGTATTGGAATCATGTCGGCGGTGATGGGCCTGTATGCGTTGTCCGGATGGGCTCAGGAGTCCATGGAGAAAACGGCGAATCCTGCTTTGGAAAGCAGCGCGGGCGCAAGCCGACCGCACGTGAATGATGCATCCGCTACGACAAAGGGAAAAGGCGCGGATCATCCATCGCTTAACGCAGCGCCTGCGATCAGTCAACCTTCCGGCCGCCTTTCGCCCACCGATAAAGTGGTGGCCCGGTTTATGGCCCTGGATGCGGATACTTCCGGCGGCGTATCGTTTGAGGAATACATGACCATGGTGCGGAAGCGCGCTGAAGCGCGTTACGCGGCCATGGATGCGAACAAGGACGGGGAAGTGAGCGATGAGGAATACCGGGCCTTCTGGAAATCACGCATGGCTCAATGGTATCGGCTGAAACGATAGCTCTAACCTGCCCTGGTTACCGTCAGACGCAAAAGAATTAACCGGTTCGCAACGGTGGCGTAATGATCCAGCAGGGCATTTCCAAATGCTTTGGCCGCGTGTCGTATGGCCGCCAGCGTGACCGTCTCGCCCAGCCGGACCGTCAGTTCGGTATTGGCATTCGTGACGGCGGTGCGCGCGATATGACTGGACCGTTGCGGCTGCATATTCAGGCGCATGGGCGCCTGGGTCGCGGGCGGTTGCCTTATGCCGGCTGTTGATCCCAGTGTTGGCAAAATCTCTATATCCGCCTGAACATTCGTTTCCCGCCGCTTCCGTTCAAACCACGGGCGAATATTCAGGCGTACGTTGTCCTTATCGATAAGCCGGACCTGAACGTTGAACCCGGCTGTAATCGGAATCAGCGCAAGATTGGGCGCATCAGCTACGCCATAACGATGTAAAAAACGCCGAACAGAGGGCCGTACGGCACGGATATGCCCGGCTTTAATGCATTCGCTTTTGCCGGATGTTATCCTCAGGTGGAAACGTTGATTGTTGCTGATCTGCCGTGTTTTATGGTTGCCCCGTATGCGCACCCAGCCGCCCGGCAGCATGATGCCGGAGATCCCTGCGGCGGTTGGTTCGCTCATGTCCTGCTCTTCCATTTCCACTTGTACGTTCAATTGCGGTACGGGGACATCCAGTTGCTTGAGCAAGGCACGGGCAAGTTCAATGTGTCTGGCGTCATCCCGGATAATCAGCATACGGCGTGATGGAAGCTGAGTGACGACGCCTTGCCGGGAAAGCTGGCTTTTCACGACATTGGAAGCTTCCTGTAATGACAGGTGCAGCACCTCAATAGCAGCTGTTTCAGCTTTGGCGTAATCAGCCACGGCCAGCGCGGCAGTGGCAAGAATGAGGAGGCATGTAATTCGTCGCGGCATTCGTTGTGTTACCGGCCGGCCTCATCAAAGTCGGGGATTTGCTCCGTCAGGCTTGCCGGGTCTTCGTGGATGATGATTTCCGAGTTTGGATAGGCTTCCCTGATTCCGGCTTCTACCACGTCGGAAATGGCATGGGCATGAAGCAGCGTCAGATTATCATCCAGTTCAAGGTGCAACTGGATAAAGGTCGTCATGCCGACGCGGCGCGTGCGTAAGTCATGCATACCCTTCACATGCTTCTGGCTGAACACAATTTCATGAATACGCCCTCGGTCCTCATCCGGAAGTTCACGGTCCATCAAGTGCTGGATGGCTTCGCTGGCAATGCCCCATGAACTGTAGAGGATATAGACGACAATAGCGATGGCAAAGAGCGTATCAAACCCGGACCAGCCCCAGGAAGTAAGAATCAGGGCGGCAATGACGCTGATACTTACCATCAGATCCGTGGAATAATGAAGATAATCGGCCTTGATGGCCGTGGAACCGGACAGCTTGATGGCGCGGCGCTGGATCATCATCAACAGCAGCGTAGCGATCATCGAAAATATCATCACGGAGATACCAATGCCAATAACATGCACAGGCTGTGGACGAATCAATCGGCCGGCGGCTTCCAGCAACAGGAAGCCGGCGGATCCCGCGATAAACATGGATTGCCCCAAACCGGCCAGTGATTCTGCCTTGCCATGTCCAAACCTGTGTTCACGATCCGCGGGTCTAAGCGCATGACGTACGGCCAGCAGGTTGACCAGAGAAGCCAACGCATCCAGAGATGAGTCGATTAACGAGGCCAGAATACTGATTGAATCGGTCCACAGCCAGGCAGCAAGCTTGGCGACGATCAGTATGACGGCTGTAGCCACGGATGCATACGTGGCCCACTTCATCAAACGGGCGGTTTTATCCCGGGGCGTAGCATGCATGACACTGGCTCGGCCGGAAAAACATCAGGAACAAAGTTTCCTGATGGCGGGTAGCGCCGCTTCGGTGGCTTCGCGCCCGGCTGTAATGGCCTCTTTGGCTCTGTAGAATTCCAATGTTCCGATTTCGCTAACGTCGGGTTTCAGCAGGAGGTCAGGCGGCGCAATCTGCGTACGCAAACGTATCAGCATATTTTCACTGATCAGGAGCGCCTGGTTCATCACCGAACTGATACCGAGATTCCTTTCCTCCAGGACAGACGGCTGGTGGGTCCGTTTGAGCCCCTTGAACCATGCCGTAATTTGCGGAGACATATGGAGCAAGGGGTGGTCGAGGAGTTCCTTCAGCCTTTCTTCCCATTCAGGCTCTTCCTGTTTGCGGTGCGCGGCATGCTGCTTCACTTTCGTATGCGCCTGTATGGCGAGTACCGGGCCGCCAAAGTGTTTTCGCGCCACATCAAAGGGAACCGGATTAACCATCCCGCCATCAATGAGCAATTGCCCATCCTTTCTGATCGGCGAGAGCAAGCCCGGATAGGAAATACTGGCGCGTACGGCATCGAGCAGATCACCCGTGCGGATCACCACCTCTTCGCCGGAGGTAAGATCAGCGGCGATCGCGGCGAATCCCATGGACAGTTTTTCAATGGGTTTGTCTTTCATGTACGGGGTTAAATATTCGCGAACACCCTTTCCTGTGGAAATTCCTCCCTCGCCAAAGTCCGGCGTAAACAGGCGCATGGTGGAGATCCAGTCCATGTGGCATGCCAGTTCCTCCATTGTTTCAACAGGGGTTCCCACGGCAAGGAAAGCGCCAATTTCCGCGCCAATACTGGTGCCGACAACAGCTCTGATCGGGATATTTTCATGCGCAAGCACTTCAAGCACGCCAATGTGCGCGATGCCGCGTGCGCCTCCACCGCCAAGGGCAAGCACAAGCCCTTGATCTTTCACGTTATTCATGGACTCGCCCCGATTCCGGACAGGAGATAAATGCCGACGCTCGCCGCTGGTTATCGGCGTATTCAGAATGAATGGTTTGCATACGTTGCTCCTCGAATTGTGATCCAATGGTAAAATACAAAATGGTAATGGTAAACAGATTCAGACTGTTCACCGCCTGAACCGGTCTGGCGGGCAATGCCGACATGACGCAGGAATACATGGGATGGTGCACATGACGCTCCATCCCACGTGCTATCCATGCATCCTTCCCCCGACAATATGCAGGGACACAAAAAATATTTTTGCGGCGCCGCGTTGCAAAAATACGGCGCAGGATAACCAATGCCAACCCCGCAAGCCAAATCCGGAGCACG
>CAYOUW010000146.1:0-3589 GCA_964407235.1 uncultured Zetaproteobacteria bacterium
ATAAGAAAGCAAGTTTTACGCCATGAATAGTTCAGGCTAACGGGTAAACAGTTCCACCGTATTGCACTCCGGGTGCTTTCCGCACACCCAGAACAACGTGCCCTTGTATTTTCCTGATTTGGCGCGCTTGAGTACCATGCGTGTTCTGCACTTCTTGCAGGTACGGAATGCTTCCATGGAGACGGTGGCGATCATTTCATCCGGGGTGGGGGTTTTCCCCCGTAGAAACGGTTCCAGTATTTGCCGGAGTTCCTGCACGGAATAGCTGGTTTTTCGTGGCAGACGGAAAACAGCGACGCCCAGTTGCTCCAGCAGATCGGTAGCATGCATTTTTTTGCGTGCATAGTTGGCATCTTCGAGGTCAATGGCGCACACTACATTCAGGTTTTCTTTCGAACACAGGATGAAATCAACATCGCTTTCCCCATACTTGCGCGCTTTTTCAAGCAGTTTCTTGTCCACGCCCTTTTTGATGATGCCGATGTCCGAGAGCGACACCTTGGCCATCACATGCATCTCCTTGCCGACCACCAGATGCAATGCATTGAAACATTCGAGTTCCGGCGGACTAAGAAGCGTGGGCACATCACGTCCGGGAACTTCCTGGGCAATGCCGGGGCCTTCGGCATGCCCCTGGCGAAGCAGCAGAATCGTTTCAAAGATGATAATAGCCGTGCCGATCCCGATTCCAATGAGCATCCAGTCCGTCTGATCCAAGGTGTTTCTCCATTACGTGATGATTTTTACAGTCTGCCAATTCATGGCAGGAAACTCAGCCATTAGCAGTGATGCAGGTTACAAATACGGCATGATGGCTGCGTCATCATTCGTGCGCGGCAAACCAGTTCATTCCTTGCCCGATATCCACAATAAGCGGGACATTCAGTGGCACCGCGGATTCCATCTCCTCGCGCATGGCATCCGACACGTTCCCTGCCTTCGATTCGGGACACTCCACCACCAACTCATCATGCACCTGCAGGATCATGTGGGTGCCCGGAGCCTCTTTTGTCAGCCGGGCATGCAAATGGATCATGGCAACCTTGATGATATCTGCGGCCGAGCCTTGCAAGGGCGCATTGATGGCCGTGCGCTCGGCATATTGGCGGCGAAGCCCGTTTTTCGCGTTGATCTCCGGTATCTGGACGCGGTGACCCAGAAGCGTTTCAACATAGCCTTGTACTCTGGCGAGTTTCAGCGTTTCTTCCATGAAATGACGGACCCCCGGGTATTGCACAAAGTAGGCATCAATAAAGGCCTGCGCCTCACTGCGTTCAACGCCCAGTTGTTTGCTCAAACCGAAGGCGCTCATGCCATAGAGGATGCCAAAATTGATAATTTTGGCCCGGCGGCGCATGCCGCGGGTAACATCCTGCAATGCCACCTGATTCACGGCTGCGGCCGTGGCCGCATGGATATCATCGCCATGGGCGAATGCGTTTGACAACACTGTATCGCCAGAAAAGTGCGCTATCAACCGTAATTCGATCTGTGAGTAATCCGCGGATATGAGCAAATTTCCCTCTTCAGCGGTAAATGCTTTGCGAATCTCTCGTCCTTCATCACTGCGTATCGGTATATTTTGTAAATTCGGATCGGAGGAGGAGAGGCGTCCGGTGGTGGTGACCGCCTGATTATACGAGGTGTGCACCCGGCCTGTTTCCGGATGAATCAGTTTTTGCAGCGCATCGGTGTAGGTGGATTTCAGTTTGGCCAGTTGGCGCGCCTCAAGAATCAGGCGAGGAACTTCATGATCTTCGGCCAACTGTTCCAATACTTCCTGGCCAGTGGCCCACTGGCCTGATTTGGTTCTCTTGCCGCCGGAGATTGCCAGCGTTTCAAACAGCAGGATGCCCAACTGTTTGGGGGACTGGATGTTGAAGGTTTCACCGGCCGCCTGATGGATATGCTTTTCCAGTTCACCAATACGTTTGCCGAAGCGCCCGGAAAGTTCCACTAACTTGTCAGCATCCAGATGTGCACCGGCCCATTCTATATCTGCCAGCACGCGGGACAGAGGCAATTCAATATCATCATGGCGTTTGATGCGCTCGCCGAGTTTGCCGCGCAGGTGTTGCGTCAGGCGCAGAGTGATTTCGGCATCCTCGGCGGCATAGGGCAGGGCGGCCGCGACTGGTACATGGGAGAAATTGATCTGCTTTGCGCCTTTGCCCGCGACTTCTTCATACGAAATGCAGCGGTGCCCGAGATATTTAAGCGCAACGTTATCCATCTTTGCCGACTGTCCCGCGTCATCCACATAAGCGAGCAGCATGGAGTCATAACGAATACCCGCAAGCTCAATACCCGCCCGTCGCAACACCTGGATGTCGTATTTCAGGTTGTGACCGCATTTGGGCGTGTCCGGATATTCCAGAATAGGCTTCAATGCCGACAGTACATTCGCTTTGGGCAACTGGCGCGACGTTTCCCCGAACAAGTCGGCGGATCGGTGGCCAACCGGAACATACCAGCCCTCGCCCGGCCTGACAGCAAACGACAGGCCAACCAGTTCCGCATCATGGCAGGAAAGGGATGTGGTTTCGGTGTCCACGGCGATGAGTTCCGCGGATTTCAATGCTGCAACAAGTTGTTTTAATGCCTCGGGCGTATCCACCAGAAGGTTTGTGCATTCCTTCGTCTGTTCGGGTGGAGCCTCTCCGGCAGGCTCGACTTTGAACTCTTCAGTGAGCCGGTGGAATTCCAGTTGTTCAAAGATTCGGGTTAACTTCTCCCTGTCCGGTGACTGCATCGCCAGTTCATCCAGTGTCATACCCACGGGCGTTTGTTCGTCCAGTGCCACCAGGCGGTATGAAAGACGTGCATCCCCGGCATGCTGAATCAGATTTTCGCGCCGTTTGTTCTGTTTGATTTCCGGCGCATGTTCCAGCACGCCTTCGAGATTGTCATACATCTCGAGGAGTTCCACGGCCGTCTTCGGGCCAATGCCGGGAACTCCCGGGATGTTATCGGACGTATCACCGGCCAGCGCCAGCAGATCGTGAATCCGATCGGGCGCCACGCCCCATTTGGCTTCTACTTCACCCGCGCCGTATTCGATGCGTTTCATGGTGTCGAGCATCCGGATGCGGTCTCCAACCAGTTGCATCAGATCCTTGTCGGTGGAAACGATGGTGACATCCCAACCCCTGCTTTCAGCCTGCCGTGCCAGCGTGGCAATCACATCATCGGCTTCGTAGTTGCCTATCTGAATGAGTGGTAGATTGAATCCGCGCGTTACATCAAATACACGGGGCCACTGTACGGCCAAATCTTCCGGCATTGGCGGACGATGCGCCTTGTAATCGGCATACATATCGTTGCGGAATGTCCCCCCTTTGGGGTCGAAGGCAACTGCTACATGCGTGGGTGATAATTCCTTGAGGATGCTGCGCAGCATCTGCACATAGCCGAAGATCGCATTGGTCGGTTCACCCTTTGAATTCGACAGTTGCCGAATGGCATGAAACGCACGAAAAACGTAGTTAGGGCCGTCAATGAGAACGAGGTGGGGCATGGCCGGATCATGCCGCGCCTTGCCTCTGGCCGCAATCGGATTTCACCTGCATTATTCAGAATAATGCAGGTT
>CAYOUW010000147.1:0-3564 GCA_964407235.1 uncultured Zetaproteobacteria bacterium
CCGTCGGCGGCATAGCCGGGAGCTGGCTGGGATCGAGAATCGGGCTGGCTATATCGGATGCGCTGCAGGGCGCGATATTCGGTTTGCTGACATGGTTTGTCGCGTGGTGGATGCGAAAGCCGAAGCCGCAGGTAGCCCGTGTTCCGGTGGGCGTCTGCCATTGCGCCCGGACGTTCATCGCCGGGATCCTGCTGGGAATTGTAACCGGTATTCTGGGCGTGGGCGGCGGGTTTTTAATGGTGCCGGTCTTAATCTGGCTGGGTATTTCCGAATACAAACTGGCCGTGGCGCATTCGCTACTGCTGATTACGCTGAATGCCACTGTGGCCGGTTTGGGATATGCCGGTGCGGTGCATATCCATGTAGCGCCGCTTCTCGCCATCGTCGTATTGGCGATGGCGGGGAGCCTGGCAGGCAGTTTCCTGCTCCAGCGGTGGTCATCCGAACGCTTGCAGGGCGCGTTCAGTCTTCTGCTCGCCCTCATCGGCGGTTTCATGCTGATGGGCGCGGCGCGCACATGGTTTTACAAACATTAGAGGTAACTACTCAGCACCCCCCGTCTTTTGCCCTCTGGCGGCGTCCCTGCGATGCTCAAATCCTCACATATGACCCATATGCTACGGATTCTGCGCTTCTCGCGCCTTGCCAGAGAACAAAATCCAAGGGGTGCTGAGTAGTTACCATTAGAGCTATTCATGAATAGTTCAGGATAAAGACCACCGCGCCCGCAAGCATACGCAACTGCCGGCAAACCGGTTACCCCATTCAACAGGAGGTAAAGAACGATGCAACAAATCTCGATTAAAGATTTCCACCAATGTTGGCGGCAGGCAAAGAATTGCGGGCAATCTCGCCTGATTGATGTACGAACACCTGAAGAATATGCACAAGGCCACGTGCCGGGATCATCCCTCATCAGCCTGAATACGCTGGATGCGCATGTGCATGAAATACCGAAGGATGTGGATACATATCTCATCTGCCGCTCCGGAGCGCGTTCATCCATAGCGCTTGAACGCTTGCGCGACCGGTACGGATTCGCCCGCCTGGCTAATGTGTCCGGCGGCGTCATGGCCTGGATGAAGGCCGGTTATCCTGTTGAAACCTGATCAAATCATGAATGCCGGCGATGGCATGAATATGCTTGCCGGCAGGGACGCAGACAGATGACGGCATCGGACTGGCTCTCCTGTTTTCCCGAACTGGACGCAATTACGGATCCTGTATGGCGGCGGGAGGCGAAACGCGCACGGATAATGCGCGTAAAGGCCGGTTATGTTCTGTTTCGCGACGGCAGCGCCTGCAAAGTCTATGTTCTGGTCGTTTCCGGTTCTGTCCGGGTGGGGAAGATGGATCCTGACGGGCGTGAAATCGTGCTTTATCGCGTGGAGGATCATCAAAGCTGCATGCTGACCACTACCTGTCTGATCGGACATCAGGATTATCCCGCCGAGGGTATCGCCGAAACGGATGTAACACTGGTAATTCTGCCTGCGGAAGCATTTCAAACAGCGTTGGCTGAATCCGGAGAATTCCGAAGCTTTGTCATGCGTGGTATCGGTCAGCGTATCGCCGATTTGATGGCGCTGATTGAGGATGTGGCTTTCGGGCGCATGGATGTGCGTATCGCACGATTGCTCCTTTCGCGCAGTTCAAGTTCGGATTCGTTTCATGCAACGCACCAGGAGATTTCCGTGGAACTGGGGACAGCGCGCGAGGTCGTCAGCCGTGTGTTGAAAAGCTTTGAGCGACGGGGCTGGATTTCGCTGGGTCGAGGATGCATCCGGCTACAAAGCAGGAATAGTCTGAAATCGTTGTGTGACATAGTCACTGAAGTTCATAAGCCATTATATTAGAATTCACCGTCAAAGTGGCTCAGGAGGCTGGCTATGAAAGCGAATGAAGGAACAATCGACCGGGCTTTACGTATCATTTTCGGGTTGGCGCTAATCAGTATTGTGTTTGTGGGTCCGCGAACGCTATGGGGATGGGTTGGTCTGGTTCCATTGGTGACGGGACTGGTCGGAATGTGCCCACTCTATACGATTCTGGGCCTTAACACCTTCCCTGTTCATAAGACGCAGAAACCGTAATAGTCCAGGTTAACAACTGACCGAGCGATACAGTGCTCATGATTGTTCCGTATCTTTCTTCCCGATCATGCCGGTGGCGGTCATTAGTCCCCACAACCAGCTTATCCTGTATCGATCTATTCTGGTATTCCCGAATCCCGCCGACTCGAGAAGCCGGGCGAATTTCTTTGTTCCGAAAGTTCGGTAATGTGCACGGTTCACCAGCCGCAAATACATGTCGCATATGCGGCATGGCAAATAATCACCGCACCAGTCCGTAATCACAATTCTGCCATTGGGCTTGAGAATACGGACGATTTCCGCAAGCGCCGTTTCAGGATGTCTCCAGTAATGAAGCGAGCTGCTTGAAACCACTACATCAAAACTATCGTCGTCAAAAGGCAGAGATTCCGCAATGCCCACCCTGAGTTCAGTACGGTACCCCAGCTTTTCCCTTGCGGCGGCCAGCATTTCAGGCGATGGATCAATGCCGTTCAACATGGCATCCGGGAATGATTTAGCAACGGCTCTGAGCAATGTTCCCGTTCCACAGCCGATATCCAGCAACCGTTCCGAAGCCCTGAAGTCAAGCCGTCGGATGGTTTCCCGGACAGACAACCGTACATAACGGAACCACCGTTCATCATATTCCGGAGCAAGAGAATTATACTCTCGGATGACGGCTTCCTCATCGGTATTTCTTCCTCTGAATTTACGGATCAACTTTCCTTCATCCCTCCTTCCCATGCCTTTTCCGGCGTCTGACGAACTGCCAACATATCAGCACGCAGGCCAGGACAATCAGCCCCGCTACAAAAAACCGGCCATACCGATGCAATGGCGCCATTTTCCGCCAGATCGCCATAATGGTATCCGACGCAAAATAGACGCCGATTCCCCAGACGCCGCACCAGAGAAATGCACCGATGGCGTTAAATGCCAGAAACGTTCGCCATGGCATGCCAAAGCTGCCGGCGGCAACGCCGTTGATCTGGCGGAAGCCGTCGACAAAGCGGGCGAAAACAACCACGACGCCGCCGTACCTTCGATAGGCTGATTCAGCCCGGGCGAGGATGGTTTGCGATACCGGCAGGCGAATCAAAACCCTTCGACCCCAACGGCGCCCGATCGCGTAACCCAACGCGTCGCCGGAAAATGCGGCGGCCCATGCCGTCATCAATACCCAGACGATGTTCATATCGCCGGTTCTGGACAGCATTGCGGACGCCATCAGACTGGACTGACCGGGTGCGGGAATGCCGAAGCTCTCCACGAACACCACGCCGAAGAGACCCGCGTAGCCATAGGTATCCAGCCATGGCCGGGCAAGCATCAGAACATGGTTCATGGCGTATTGCCAAACAGGGATAGCCGGAGCATGGCAAGGTTATTCTTGACTATTGTTGCAGGCAATAACAGCAAACGACAAAAAGGAGCGACCGACCCATGGCATTGATACTACGAGGCATTGATAGTTTAGAGCAACACCTAG
>CAYOUW010000148.1:0-3562 GCA_964407235.1 uncultured Zetaproteobacteria bacterium
AGCGCCAGCGCATGGCAATGTGCGCCTCGTGATCAGCACATTGGCTGGACGCACGATCAACGCAAGCTCAATCTGCACTTGATTATCAATAACTCCCGATTCCTTATCCTGCCCTGGGTGCAATCCAAAAACCTTGCCTCAAAAATACTCGCCATGGCGGCTAGAAGAATCGCCAGAGACTGGCAACAATGCTACAACTATCGCCCTGTATTGCTGGAAACCTTTGTCGAAAAGGATCGCTTCGCTGGCACTTGCTACAGAGCCGCCAATTGGCAACGCGTGGGGCAAACCAAAGGACGTGGTAAACTTGGCCCTTCAGGGAAAATATCCGAACCCATCAAGGATATTTGGCTCTATCCCATCAATGCTGAATATAAAAATAAACTGACTGAAACTCAGTAAAACGGCCTAGCCGAATATTTACCGGCGTTAGCCTGTATCTGCCTGATGGAATGGAGGATTCTCCGATTGACACGTCCATCTTTGCAAGACGCGACGCCTGGTCGCGTTGGCGCTGCTGCGCCCTGTTGCGATCCACATAATCAGGATGTTCAGCTCGATAAACTCGCCAATAGCCCGAATGCGAGGATAACCACTTGCTCTGCGCATCCTTCTGATTCGCCCGGTAGCCTGGATCTGTGTCCATCTTATTGCGATGCCAACGCCGCTTCCGAGTCTGCTGGCAGGCAAGCTTTGAACAATACTTCTGATCAGGCCTCTGCGCTCGTGGGTGAAATGATTTTGCACAACCCAAACAACATCTCGTTTCCATGCCACCTCCCCAAAAAACTGGAGCGTGAAATGAAACTATCCGAAAACCAAATCCGGAATGTTTATGGACGGGTCAAATGATTGAGCAGAAAATAGAATCCCGAGGCGGATGGGTCAGTTTCTTGAGCAAAAACGGGTCAATTCTCATGAGCGCTGAAGGAAGTTACCACTGCCACAGATAACCCTTCCATTCCTTCTTAAAATTGATATGACGTGTATAGCGTCGATGCGCTTCGCCAATCCCGCGTGCCAGGCTTTCCTCCCGCTCTGGAACCGCAATGAGGTGAACATGGTTTGGCATCAGACAATACGCCCATATCTCTACGCCAATCTTCTTGCACCATTCAGACAGCAATGAAAGGTACCTTTCATAGTCCGCATCCTCAAAAAATGTCTGCATCCGCCTCACGCCGCGCTGTGTGACATGATGTGGAACTCCCGGAACTACTACCCTCGCCAATCGCGCCATGGACAGAACATAAGACAATCACGCGAAACTTGCAAAAAATAGGTATTGTGTCCCCTAAATTCGTCCCGTGAATCAGTGCGGCATGCACCCGTTCCGGCAAGCGGCTTGCGGCAAATTCGGCATTGGCGCGAGAAAATGTGGACTCGTCCGGAATCTGATACTGATGTTCCCAGCCGCATATCCGCCGCAGAGCTTTATCCGACTTCAAACGTTCCACCAACATGCAGGTGAATGGCATGTTGTAAACCATCTTGGCAACAAAGGCGCGAGCGATAGCTACGCGATCCTTGAGAGGTCGCCCCGGCATGCCCGCATAGCTGCGCAGATGCTTTTCAACCCGAACAACCTCAAGTATCGTAATCAATTGCCGTTGCTTCTTACTCAATGGCCCCAGTTCTTCCCGCAGCCACGGAAACAGCGACCCTTGAATTCTTAGCCAGGTTTGTGATAATCCCTCATGTAGTTGGCTCACCCTTAATCTCCCTTCTGGTTTGTGTTCTTGGTGGACTTATCTTATCAGCAAGGGAGATTATTTTCACGCCTTAATCGGCGTTAATGCAGCATGTTTGGGGAGTTTTGCAATTAGCTCATGAATCTATTAAATCAATCAAGTTTGACCCCATTGATACGGGGACTCTTACGGACGTTCTTAGGAAACAATACAGCGATCCTGCTTCTCATCATAGCTGCGCTGGTAAGCTCCGTAGCGCCCTGGCTTGGTTTTACCCAATTGCCTCAGTCTCCTTGGTTCAAATTTGTCTTTTCCGCGATGGGTATCTTGATCTCTGTAGTTTTACACCAGACGTACCAGTTGAATGAGCTTCATGAACTCGTACAAACCTCAGTAAACAGCACGCTCTACGACTGTTATCCGCCCTCTTATTGGGAGAGTCTTGCAGGGGCAAAAAAATTGTGGATATCTGGGCTCAATCTCCGCCGCTTCTGTTTTTCAGACCATGTTAATACGTTAGATAGGATGATTGGTAGAGGAGGCACTTTAAACGCAATTTTGCTTTCATCCGATGATGACGCGATGATCAAATATGGGACACGGCAAGATAATGGCCAAGCCGATGCTCCTAGTCTTAAAGATTGGCGTGGAACGATAACACGAACCGAGAGCTATTTGCGCAACTTACAAGTCTCCGCCCCTGGACGAGTACACATTAAAAAAACTGATTATCCGATGCCGTTCGGACTTGATGCCGTCGATATTGAATCGCCCGAAGGAATTATCTACGTCCGTTACTACCCGTTTTATACCGGAGGCGGAGATAAGCCGATTTTGGTATTAAGAGCGAACCAATCGCCGTGGTACGATTTCTATAAGAATCAGTTGTATATTCAGTGGGAAGACTATGCGACCGATTTGGAACCAGATTGAAATCTTGAGGATAGATAAAGCAACTGACGAAGTCGTACCCGCTATTATTGCCCTTGCAAATAAAGTTACATTTTCAAATGCCTCTGAGAAGGAGAGACAAGGAGGTTTCTTGTTTCCCTATACAGCGGCTCAATATAGGGACTTTACGCAGCGTGCGGAACATTTTTATATTTTATGTCTTGGTAAGAAACTAATCGGATTCGTATTAGCCCATTCCAGTGAAAAAAATGACTTTTTTTGGGAGGAGGCTTATCTACATATCAAGGGCATACAAGCGCGGCCTTTCATTGCTGTCCGCCAAATATGCATCGCTCCCGAGTTTTCAAATAGAGGATATGGCCGGAAGCTTTATGACTTCCTCTTTAGGCACATAGAGAAAGATATTACACGATACCGGACAGCAATATGTTTTATCTGGAAACGTCCCCCTAATACGGCATCGGAGAAATTTCATAGATCGGTAGGCTGGAAAGAAATAGATACTTATACACTTAAAAATGGCAGCGGTGTAGTGGGTATTTGGGCGCGTACGATACAGCCATGCGCGGCGTCAATTACTTTGTCTGATCGCTAGTCAACCGGGTCAGGCATGAGTTATTGAGTTGTTTGATTGAACAGAAACCAACATCCGTTCTATCTTCATCTTAAAATCAGCCTCGTTTGCCATTCGCATTCTAATCTTTTTCGCCAGCATACTAAATGCGGATGGATCACGATTCATTCGCCGGGCCAAATCCGCCAATGTATGCTGCCCTGTCTCAGTCACCATCCACGCCACAACGCCGCGTGCTTCTGAAAAGCTTCTTTTCCTGCTCGCCCCGCACTTGTCCTTCACATTATCAATGCACATTATCAATGGGGTCTATCAATGGGGTCTATCAATGGGGTCAGATACTATCTTGATAACTCCTGTCAACAAGTCATTTTCAAGCCTTATT
>CAYOUW010000149.1:0-3555 GCA_964407235.1 uncultured Zetaproteobacteria bacterium
AAATGAGCCGAAGTGGGGAAGCCGATCGCCGCTCATGAGTTTTGCAAGAGGCTCCATTGTTTCCAATTTTACACAGTTCACGGAAACAGGGATTTGCGTCCTCCGTATTTTCACACCGTCACGGGTCGACCCGTCGGTGCATCCAATCAAAGGAGATACCCATGAGTGATTTTGTGCTTGAAGCAGAACTGAGAGAAACAACCGGCCGCGGCGCCGCCCGCCGTATGCGGCGCGGCGGAAAGATGCCTGCCGTGATTTACGGCGGCGGAAAACCCGAGTTGTCCATTACCCTGGATGCACTTGACACATCCAGGTTACTCGATCGGGAAACCTTTTACACCTCGATTGTCGAGATCAGAGTCAAGGGCGTGCGCGGCGCCAACAAGGGTCTGGTCAAGGATGTCCAGTGGCATCCGGTACGCGACGAAGCCCTGCATATCGACTTTCACAGGGTCTCTTCCTCCGATGTGATCCACACCGAGATTCGGGTCAATGCCATCAACTTCGAAAAATGCCCCGGCGATATCAAGGGTGGCCTGCTCGAAATGATCCGCCATACGCTTGAAGTCGCCTGCCGCGCCGACAGCATCCCCGATGCCATTGAAGTTGATTGCACCACTCTGGATATTGGTGATTCCGTACATGTGGAAGACCTGCAACTGCCGGATGGCGTGGAAGTGTCGCATGACGTGAATTTTACGGTTCTTTCCCTTGCCGCTCCGAGGGTCGAAACGGAACCTGCCGGGACTGAGGGAACCGAAAGCGCTAAAGCCGCCGATGAAGCGCCCGCGGGAGGCGAATCCGGGTCTGATGCCTCCTGACCGAAACGGACATGCAATTGCTCGTCGGTCTGGGCAATCCGGGCAGTAAATACAAAAATACGCGCCACAACATCGGCTTTCGCTTTGTTGACGCACTGGCCGAAGAACAGGGGCTGCGCTTTGCCGCAGTCCCTCGTTTT
Organism: uncultured Zetaproteobacteria bacterium; assembly: GCA_964407235.1. GTDB lineage: Bacteria > Pseudomonadota > Zetaproteobacteria > Mariprofundales > Mariprofundaceae > JAUZQZ01. The sequence goes on from CAYOUW010000149.1 coordinate 962, forward strand.
CATGCGGAGACAACCGCATGGAACCGAAACGGTCGCAAGTTGTTACTGGTCAAACCGCAAACCTTCATGAACAATTCTGGCGAGAGCCTCGGACCGTTAGCCCGCTACTACGGGGTGGCGGTAGAAGATATTTTCGTCTGCTACGATGATCTTGATCTTCCGGCTGGCAAGTTCCGCCTGAAAACAGGCGGTGGTCACGGTGGTCATAACGGCCTTCGTTCGCTCAGCCTGCACCTGGCTGATACCGCTTATCGGCGCATTAAAATCGGTATCGGACGCCCGCCGCCCACCGTGAATGTGACCGACTGGGTACTCGGCAAGGCGACAACCGGTGATCGGCAGCAGGAAAAACGGATTTTTTCCGCTCTGATAAAAGAGCTCGATCACATTCTGGCAGGTGACCTGGCGCTGGCCAGTAATCACATGCACCTGCATTTACAGGAGAATTAAGCGTATGACACTGAGCATCGGCATTGTCGGACTGCCTAATGTTGGCAAATCAACGCTGTTTAACGCACTCAGCGGCGGCGGTGCGGAAGCGGCCAATTATCCGTTCTGCACCATCGATCCCAATATCGGCATCGTACCGGTTCCCGATCCACGGCTGGATACGCTGGCTGAAATCGTCAAGCCACAGGCCATACAGCATGCGGTCGTGGAGTTTGTTGACATTGCGGGACTGGTCGCCGGAGCTGCCAGTGGCGAGGGGCTGGGCAATAAATTTCTCGCCAATATCCGTGAATGCTCCGCCATTGCCCATGTGGTGCGCTGCTTCGAAGATTCCAGCGTCACGCATGTGACCGGTCAGGTCAATCCACTGGACGATATCGAGGTGATTGATACCGAACTGATGCTCAAGGATATGGAAACCATGGGCAAGGCGCTGGAACGCATGCAGCGACAGAGTAAAACCGGCAACAAGGATGCGCTAACCCTGCTCTCCCTGTACGAAAAGGTGCATCAGGGACTGGAAGACGGGCATACCGTTCGCCGTCAGGGTCTGGATGAAGAGAAGACCGGCCAACTCGGGGATTTGTGTCTGCTCACCGGCAAACCGGTGCTGTATATCGCCAATGTGGATGACGCATCCCTGCCCGATGGCAACCGGTTCGTGGATGCCGTGCGTGAACACGCCCATGATGAGGGTGCGCGCGTAGCCGTGGTCTCAGCGCAGATTGAATCAGAACTGGTGGAAATGGACGATGATTCCAGAACCGGGTTCCTGACCGATCTTGGCCTGTCCGAGCCGGGATTGGATGCGGTGATCCGCGAGGCCTATGCCTTATTGAATCTCATCACCTATTTTACGGCGGGGGTGAAGGAGGTTCGTGCATGGACGATTCACCGTGGCGATACCGCGCCGCGGGCGGCGGCCATGATTCATACCGATTTCGAAAGAGGCTTTATCCGCGTGGAAACCATCTCCTGTGATGATTTCGTCACGTACCATGGTGAACAGGGTGCCAAAGAGGCCGGCAAGATACGCATGGAAGGCAAGGATTACATTGTCAAAGATGGAGACGTGATGCACTTCCGCTTCAACGTCTGAAGAATACGGGGAATTTCATCCTCTCAATAAACCTGCTTGAACTGACGCTTAACCTTGTACCGTAAGCCAGCGCTCGGCATCCAGCGCGGCCCTGCAACCTTCGCCTGCACTGGTCACCGCCTGACGGTAAACCGGATCGGCCACATCGCCCGCGGCGAATACGCCTTCCACACTGGTTGCCGTGCCTTTCTCCTTCGTCAGCAAATAGCCCACATCATCCTTTTCCAGTTGATCGCCGACGAAGTCCGTATTCGGCGTATGTCCGATAGCAATGAACACGCCGCTCACCTTGAGTTCTTCTTCCGTATCGTCCACAGTGGATTTCAGGCGGATGCCCGTGACGCCGGAATCATCACCCAAAATTTCATCGGTCACGCAACTCCATTTGATCTCCACATTTTCCATGGCAAACAGGCGATCCTGCATGATTTTTTCGGCCCGCAGCTCGTCACGGCGATGAATGAGCATTACCTTGCTGCAAAGATTGGCCAAGTAAATCGCTTCCTCCACGGCCGTATCGCCGCCACCGACCACGGCAACCTCCTGACCCTTAAAAAAAAATCCGTCGCAAGTGGCGCAGGCTGATACGCCGCGTCCGGCAAAGGTCTGCTCGGATTCCAGCCCCAGATACCGGGCTGAAGCGCCCGTAGCGATAATCAGGGCGTCGCACGCATATTCACCTTCCTCACCCTTTAAGTGAAACGGACGATGGGACAAATCGGCATGATCAATATGGTCCCAAATGATTTCCGTGCCAAAACGTTCCGCCTGTTCGCGGAAATCCTCCATCATGGCCGGACCCTGCACCCCGTCCTTGTAGCCGGGATAATTATCCACGTCCGTCGTCGTCGTCAGTTGGCCACCGGGCTCGTGGCCCTGAATAACCACCGGATGCAGATTGGCGCGGGCGGCATAAATCGCAGCCGTATAACCGGCCGGGCCGGAACCGAGAATAATCAGGCGATGATGCTGGACGTCAGACATGAAATAACCTCCGGAATTGGAGGCGCAGGATAGCAGACTGCCGGGCTTGAGGGAATTGCGC
>CAYOUW010000150.1:0-3470 GCA_964407235.1 uncultured Zetaproteobacteria bacterium
GCAGTCAAGCCGCGCCGTTTCCTCTTGGCCACCAGCGTCGGACACTTGTTGTCGTTCCAGTAGGTTGCCTGACAATCCAGGCACTGGTGGCACTCGTCCAGACGAATTTCACCGGTCGGAGCAATGGCCTGCACCTCGCACTCGTTGGCGCATATCTGGCACGGATGACCGCACTGAATGCGACGTTTCAGCCAGTCGAATCGCCTGAACTTGGATGGAATGGCCAGCGCGGCTCCAAGCGGGCAGATATATTTGCAAAAGAATTTGTCATTAAATGCTGAAATTACCAACAGGCCGATCGCATAAGCTCCGAACCACCATTGACGATCAAAGTGAAGCAGGAAAACCGTTTTGAAAGGCTCGACTTCGGCATAACGCTCCGCATTCGCTACGGACTCAAGCGAGATGGCGAACAGCCCCAAAAGGATCAGGTACTTTAAAGCCCACAGACGCTCATGCACCGCCATCGGAAACTTGAACTCGGGCAGATGAAAAGCCCGCGCTATGTAATAAACAAGTTGCTGTAGCGCTCCGTACGGGCACAGCCAACCACAATATACGCCTCTGCCCCACAGGATAATAATCACGGCGACAAACACCCAGAGTATAAAAATTACCGGGTCGAGCAAAAATGTCTTCCAGTTAAAGGTCGTGTCAAGAGCGTGCAGGAAAGTAAATACATTGACTACGGATAACTGTCCCATCAGGTAAAACCCGACGTAGCCCGCCGTGAACACAAGATAGCCGATGCGTGTCCAGTACAGAAGCCTGGGACGCCGCGCCAACAGATCCTGAAAGATCATAATCAGGAACAACACGCCGAGCCCCACCCCCAGGATCGCAATATCGATTCGTTCCCGATGCTGGTGCCAGATCCTGTCCCAGAGAGGCATGGGCGGGACCACTTTGGGAATATTCAGGAAATGGGCTGGAATCCGGTAATTACTGCTGAACGTGGACAGCACTGAAGTCAAGGGTCCGGTCTGGCGTTTGACAATAAGCTGTAGCCGCCATGGGGCGCCGGGGTTAAATTTATAAGATCCGCGGATAATAAAGGTGGCAAGCTGACTGAAGTCAGGTATCCCCTTGAGACTTGGATCGATCAGATAGCGATAATCGTTCCCGTGAAAAATAATAATGGAAGTTCCCTGCATCAGGTGCAACCTTCCGAACACGCCCCCCCGTACGTAACCGATACCCTTGAACGAGTAATTACCGTTCGCCATCACGGCAAGGGCATGGTCGCCGGGATGCAGGCTCTTCATCAGTTCCTTATAGTACTGATCACCCAGAAAATTACGTCCTACGGTAGGGATGGTCAGATCCGCATAGTACAGGCTGATAAAACACTTCTGTCCCTTGGGCAGCTTGACCTTGCATACGCTTTCCGCACCCGAATAGTTCCCCGCCCCCCATTGGGCGTAACCGCCGTGTACGTTCTTAAAGGCTGCATGAACCTGATCGAGCGTGACTACCAGGTGACCAATCAGACCTAACTTCAGGAGTTTTTGCCAGTCAGCCGACACAAAAAGGCGGGTTTTGATCGTGGCAGGGTGAACCAGATCGACATGCACGATCCCGCGAGAGGCGGCAACTTTCAATGCGGCGCGCATGATCGTGGCGCTTGCCACGAGGGACGTAACCGTCGCCCCTGAAATGCCATCAATACGCACAAAATCCTTGGTATTTTTACCACTTCCCAGCTCAAGACGGTCGGTAACTCGCAATCCGATAAACCGGCGTATATAGTTATAAAGTTTTTGCACCGGAATGCCGATCAGAAAAATTGGTTCATCCTCATGGAGGACTTTGGTTCCGACAATATTCCCCCTGGTGTTGATCCCCACCAGAACATCGATGGGCTTCCCGGAGTATGCGGGGATCGGCGCGACCATGATCGTTTCGAATACGTAACCCACCACCTTGCCCGATTCATAAACCGTGGCAGCGGGAGGCTTGCCCTGAATTTTGCCAAAGCGCGTAGCCTTTGGAAAAAAGGTGCGAACAATGGGGAGTTTGTCAGCGATGCTCGCCGTGGTGACGGTCGCGGCGTGGAGGGGTGAAGCCCACAGTAACATTCCCGTCCAGAGCAAGATCCCAACGATCAACATCAGACCGCGGATTCGTCTGCAATCCTGATTCCGGCGATCCAAAACCATCGCGGGAAAATAAAGATTATTCTTACTTTTATAAAGATACGCGTTTGTCATTTTATTCCTTTCTTGTCTTACACAACCTCTGCCGTCCCGCGAACCAAAGGAAATTCCTTTGATCGCCACGCCTTTTTTCCATTCCAGCCAATGATGAACCACTCGTGTTCCCGTTGCGCCATGAGGCTACGAATTTTTTCCAGGGGCAAAGAAAAAAGAGTGACGCCGAGCGCATCGGCATCCATGCTAAATCGCGTTAGCGTTGTCACGCTGGAATAATGATCCGGTGATACGCCGGTATGTGGATTGACGATATGAAACAGACGGCGATCCGTGGAGAAAAACACTTCATAATTACCCGAGGTGGTCAATGCGCCGTTGCGCAGTGACACCACGGCGCATAAACGTTGAATATCCAGTGGATCCGTAATCCCGATCATCCACGGTTGATTGCCCGGATCGGTGATGCCATGGACATCCCCGCCGGCATCAATGAGCGCCCGGGTGATGCCGGACTGGCGCAGAGCGGAAATGCCCTGATCCACGACGTACCCCTTGGCGATCCCATCCAGGGTGATCGCCATGCCCGGCTCGGAAAATCGTATGGAATCATCGGAAACCAGCAACTTGCGGTAATCCACGCGACGATCCCGCTGCTTGATCGCGGCCATGTCCAAATGATGCATATCGACAGGGGTCGGCAGACTGAAATAGTAATCGAGAACAGGCAGAACCGTAACATCGAAAGCTCCGTCTGAAATCCTGGAAAAATGTTGCGCCCGATTGACAACTGTCAAAAGTTCCGCCGATGGATGATCCAGCCGGCCCTTACGGTTCAAACGGGAAACCGGGCTTTCGGGATCGAATCGGGTCAGCATGGAAGCGGCCTGTGACATACGTGTAAAAGCAGCATCAATGGCACGACGGCCCTGCCCGGGACTTTTGGCCATGACGGTCACCGAAACGGATGTTTTCATCAACGGGCGCACACCGTGCAATTCAAAGTAATTCCCGTGACGGTTCATGAAATACCACCCGCCACCTGCCGCCACGGCGCCAAGCGCCGCCCCCTTCAGGGACCAACCAATGAAATCTCTCCGGTTCAAGGCCATAGGATCTCCATAGAATTTTCTTCCCATACCAGCTCGCGGATGACAGAAACTGGCGTTTCCGCCATCTGCGCCGCCGGTAAACCAACCCCACCGATTCCCTATATTTCAGACGCGGCAGTCTATCGCTCCGCAACCCGCAATCAACCTTATTGAAATTGTATTTATTGGATTGTTCCTTCCCTGCCTGTGCGATGTACGCACAGGCAGG
>CAYOUW010000151.1:0-3420 GCA_964407235.1 uncultured Zetaproteobacteria bacterium
GGCGCGTGGCGGACTTGCACCGCCTCACAACACGGCATGCCGGGCACACCTAAAACGCAAAAAAGAACTGTTGGAAAGTATCCCCGGTATGGGCGAAGTTACTATCAATGTGGTGCTATCAGAGTTTGCCGATATATCTCGTTTTGACAGTGCTAAACAACTGGCATCATTTATAGGGCTTGCTCCAAAACATCGTCTGTCCGGCACCTCAGTTCGAGGTCGGACATCCATGTCCAAGATTGGCAATGCCAAAGTAAGAAAATCATTCTTTATGCCTGCGTTGGTGGCGATGAGATACAATCCGATCTTAATTGAAATGAGAAAAAGACTCCTCAAAGCCGGTAAACCTAAAATGCTTATCGTCGGTGCTGTGATGCGAAAGTTGATCCATATCATCTATGGAGTCCTCAAAAACAATCAGCCTTTCGATCCTCATTTCCAAGCGAAAAACGCTTGACAACAAAGACGGTATCTGACCCGGTAAATCATACATATGCACTGATGCGAACGGGTTCTGTGTTACTAACTTGTCAGAAATCCACCTGCGCGCGCACCTGGAATATATCGGGGTTGAAATTATTCAGCGCCATGAGCGGATGTGTTGCCCTCAGCGGTGAACGATCCACGGAAGCGTGTATCCAGTTGAACATGAAGCGCACATGCGAACGTGGGTACCAATTTACGCCGACGGTGACGTTCTGCTCCTTGCCACCGGCAACGCCGGTGTCTTCCAGGTCCAGCTGACTGAATCGTGCTGCCAGCTCCAGAGCGCCCCAGCCATTTGAACCGAAGTTGTGGTTCGGATGAACGCGCCCGAATGCACCCTTCCTAAGGCTGTAGGGGCGTGATTCTCCGGTTACAAACCAGCTGGTGTACACATAAAAGCCACTAAAGCTCGGCGCATTGGGAAGATCGCTCCGGAAGTTGACATTGGTGCGGGTATATTCGCCCTGTACGGAAACCGGACCATAGACCACTGCACTTTCTAGGTCGTAGCTGATGAAGTGGTCTACATTATGGATATTTCCCGTATCGGCCAGCCGAAAAGGCGTGACATGGGATTCCGGCTGTTGACTGAAATGTACGATCCGGGTGGAATTCGGTCGCCGGTAGCTGATGTCGCCGCCCAGATGGAGCACGCGTCCTTTCTCATGGAATGGCGCGACAGTAACGCGCCCGGTCACATCGAAATTGGAATCAACCCCTTTCGGCAAACCGCTCATCGTCTCGCCGAATACGCCTGCGGCAGCGCTCCAGAAATCACCGTACCCATTGATGCCAACGCCAATATGGCGGCCCGGAACAAAGGTTTTGGGCGCCAGCGCCCTTTCCTCGAAGGTGGTGAACCTGGTGCTGGTCAGCTCTTCCAGACTGAAGGGCTCCTTGAACTGACCCGCCGTGAGGATGATATGTCTGAACCCCCCGTATTTGATGTAGACGTCCTTGGCCTTGGTCTTGTTGCCGGCAAAGTCGTATTGACCCTTAAAGTGCCAGTCGCCGAACGCGCCTTGAGCGAACAGGCGGGCTTTACGCATCCTGGCGCCATCACCCAGATCCAGCCCTGTATCATTTGCGTAAAATGCATAGTCCACAAAGACGCGGCCGCCAAACCAAAGCTTTTTATGGCTGGTATTTTCCGCCTTTTTGGCCTGCCGGGCTTCTCTTGGGCTCAACACGCCCTTGGCTTCAAGGATATCCACAAGCGATGGGTTCGAGATAGTCCCATCACTGGCGCTGGCGACATTGACATGGATCAGGATTGTCATCAAAAAAATTGTAAAAAACCCAGCGCCGATCAGAGTTACATGGTGATTGTTCATAAATTGTCGGATCATTGTGGAAGACCATAGCCGTACTTACGGATCACGCTGCGGACCTTTGGTGTGGAGAAAAAGGCCACGAAAGCGCGTGCCGTCGATCCTGCACGGCGCAGCAAAACCGCCTGCTGGATAATGGGATCATAATCCGCCGATGGTACCGCCATGGTCTTGCCGCCGGCATGGTAGGTGCTGGAAGCTGCAACCAGACCCAGATCGGCATTCCGGGAACGTACGAACAGGAAGGTCTGGCCGATATTTTCACCGTACACCAATTTGGACTTTATCTTCCGGTAGATTCCGAATGATTTGAGCGCCTGCATGGCGGCATGGCCGTAGGGTGCCGTTTTCGGGTTGGCGATGGCGATATGCTTTACGCCGGGATCAAGCAGGATGGACAGGCCATGCCCTGCAAGATCGAGATCTTTTCGAGCGGTATACATAACTAATTTTCCGGTCACATAGGTAAATCGGCTACCAGGGATAATGAGACCTTTTCGCTCCAGTTTCAGCGGCCTTCTGCGATCAGCGGCAAAAAATATGTCAAAGGGTGCGCCCTCAATAATCTGGGCGTACAGCTTGCCGGTGGAACCGCTCACCAACCGCACTCTGTTGCCCGATCGTTTCTCATAGGCGAATATAATCTCCTGCATGGGACGATAAAAATTGGCCGCCACGGCGACAGTCAACACTTCGCGCGCCCATACCTTGCAGGGCACGAACTGTGTGATGCTGACCGCCAGAATAATTAGAATAGTCTTCATTCCAAACATTATTTTCTGTCTTTCCATCTACCTCTCCTCTCCACATTTTATTTTCAAATACGTTATGCGATTTTGCATAACGCTTACAACAAACCATTACCTACATGCGTAGATCATTTGATGAATGACACTTCCGTCGCTTTGATCAGTGCCGTCACCTGATCGCCAATCGAATAAGGGAAACAAGGGGACACAATATCTATTTCTCCATCCTTGCTATGCGATCCATCTCCTGATTTTGAACTCAGACTACTGGCTAGTCAAGAAATAGATATTGTGTCCCCTTGTTTATATCTCCCTTGTTTATATCTTTGATTATTTCGGCGATGCGTACGGCATTGCCACGACAGGTAGCGAAAGTCTCCTGAATCCATATGAGCAACTGCGCATCGTGCTCATGAACCGGTTTAAGCTCGGGGTGGCGAATGATGTTGCGCACCGTATTGCGGGAGACATCCATCCTGCGGCAGATATCGCGCACTTTAACGCCTTGTTTGGCCCGCAGTAGAATGGCCTGTCGTTTCCCATCCGGGAGCATGGCGTGATCTCCTTGTGCATGGTGTCGATCAGGGATTGGATGGCTGCAAATGACTGTCGCAACGGCTGTTGATCCTGTGCGTTGTGCGGTGATGAGAAGAGCATGGCGATCGCTGCTTGCTGGCGTTTCAGGATGCCCTTGATGATGCCCGTATCCTTCAACCATGCGCCTTCCGGGCCTGCGGCCAGGGTATTGGCCTGTTTCTCCTGTTCTTTGTTGTGCAAAGCCGATAGGAACAGGATCGGATCCTTCACCATCTGCTCGCGCACGCTGCAACTGGCCTTCTGGTAGTGGTTATTCC
>CAYOUW010000152.1:0-2090 GCA_964407235.1 uncultured Zetaproteobacteria bacterium
GCGGCGATCGTGGCGTCAATGTCTTCATCGGTATGAGCGGCGGAAACAAAGGCCGACTCGAACTGACTGGGCGCCAGATAGACGCCTTCATCCAGCATCGCATTGAAGAAGCGGCCGAAGAAGGCGAGATCACAGCCATCGGTAACATCGGCATGATTGACGACCGTATCCTTACCGGTGAAAAAGACTGTGAACATCGCGCCGAAGCGATTGGCTACGGCTGGCACGCCGGCTGCCTCGCAACCATCCCGCAGGCCCGCGACCAGGCGTGCGGATTTTTCCTCCAGCGACTCATAAAAGCCGGGCGTCGTCAGGCGCGTCAGTGTTTCGATTCCCGCGCGCATGGCCAGCGGATTGCCGGAGAGGGTTCCCGCCTGATAGACGGGGCCGTCCGGCGCGACCCTGCGCATAATGTCTTCGCGGCCGCCATAGGCGCCGACCGGCAGACCGCCGCCGATGATCTTGCCCAGACAGGTCAGATCAGGGGTGATGCCGAAGCGCTGCTGCGCACCGCCTGCCGCGACGCGGAAGCCGCACATCACTTCATCGAAGATCAGCAACGCACCTTCTTCGCTGCAAATATCCCGTAAGTTTTGCAGGAATCCGCCGGAATATAAATCCAGTACGCCGGTATTGCCCGGTACCGGTTCGACAATAATGCAGGCGATTTCATCCCTGTTCCCGGCAAACAGCGTCTTGACCGCATCAATATCGTTGAATGGCGCGGTCAGCGTCAGCTTGGCATAGTCGGCGGGCACGCCGCTGGAATCCGGCACGCCGAAGGTGGCTGCGCCAGAGCCTGCTTTGACCAGAAGGCCATCCGCATGGCCATGATATCCGCCATCGAATTTAATGAATTTGTCGCGCCCGGTGTAGCCGCGAGCCAGCCTGATGGCGCTCATTGTCGCTTCGGTTCCGGAGTTAACGAAGCGGACGAGTTCGATGGATGGCACCCTGCCGATCACCAGTTCGGCCAGGTCAATCTCCAACTCGCACGGCGCGCCGAAACTCATGCCGGACCTGGCCGTTTCCTGTACGCCTGCCACGACGGCCGGATGCGCGTGGCCAAGAATCATCGGACCCCATGAGCCGACATAATCGATATAGTTATTACCATCCACATCCCGCACATGACTGCCGGACGCACTGGCGAAAAAGCGTGGCGTACCGCCAACCGATTTGAAAGCGCGCACCGGCGAGTTGACGCCGCCCGGTAACAGTTTCCGTGCTTGATTGAAATCATTTTCAGATCGTTTGATTGATGGCATGAATCATCCTCACCTTTTCAGCCTGTCTTATTCATATGTAGCTTAAGTGTCAGGCGACATTAGCCCTGAATAATTCAGGTTAGAAAGCGCGGCGTTGAATGTCAAACGGCTTAACCCGGGCGATTCATAAATAATCCAGGTTAGCGCTTGCTGATCCATGTATCCTGAATATTTAATTGACCCGTCAGTATTTTGCGTTGCCGATCAGCCTTTTCAGCGCTGGCAAAGCCGGGCACGCGAATGCGGTACCACGTTTTTCCCTGTGTCTCGATCTTGATGACCTCGGCACGGATGCCAAGCCCTTTCAGACGGGCTACCTCGTTGTTGGCCGCGGTAGCATGGCTAAGCGATGTGAGGTTGACGACCCACGGGCCACGCCCGGAATCCACGGCAGGGGTCATGGCGGCCACTGCTGGCTTGATCTTGATCGGCTTGATCTTGATCGGCTTGATCTTGATCGGCTTGATCGCTTCAGGGAGTGGCGCAGAAGGCTTCTTAGCCTCAGCCACGGGGTTTGGTGCCCTGGTTCGGTCGATGGTTTTGAAGCGTGCGGTAATCCGGGCATTGAGTTCATCAAGCCGTTTCTTCAGTGAGGCGATGCTCTTGTCCGGAGCGGGGGTAACCGCATGCTGCTGGATGCCGGTGAACCGGGATTCCAGTTGATCCATACGTTTTGATAGATCAGAGTCTATCCACAAGGCGCCTGATGCGCCGATCATGCCGAGCAGACCGAGGGCCGCTGCCAGACTCGTGCGCGGCGCAGGTCTGGAAGGAGCGGCAGGTCCTTCCGGGAATCGCGTCTCCGTTTTGCTCTCAGTGGAT
>CAYOUW010000152.1:2190-3408 GCA_964407235.1 uncultured Zetaproteobacteria bacterium
TGCAGGCGCATCCGCTCCATCCGTTGCTGTATCCGGTTCTTCCTCAAGCAGCGATTCCATACTGTCAAATTGAGTGGCGGAATCAGGAATCCGGGTATCCGGTTCGGAAATGAGCGGTGAATTCAGATTGATCGTACGATCAAAATCGGAATGATTTTCATCCTCGTTTTGAAATATCAGTTCGGATGCTCTTGAATTCCCATCATCCTGTGGCTCGTTTTCCAATGGGTTGTCTTTGGACTGATCCGCCATATTCCCTCCGTATGTCCCCTTGAACCATGCGAGAAAATCATGGCTGTCGTGATCGTTTCCCAACACGAAGGGCATAGTGTGCGGGCAATGCACCGCCAATGGCAAGCAGAAAAAGTGTGAGTTCGCTTTTCAGGGCCAGTAAGTAACCCGTGCCGTACATGTTTCAGCAATCACAATGCGAGAGACATGCAGGCGTCCGTCATTGAGGCGTTTTGCCATGTCTTCATACAGAATACAGGCTACATTTTCGCTGCTGGGATTGATGACGTCAAACGGCGCAATGTCATTCAGGTTGTAATGATCCCACCCGGCGAGAGCATCCTTTAATTCACGTTTCAATACCTTGTAGTCCACCGCAAGACCAAGATGATCCAGCTTGGTGCAACTTACATAAAGCTCCACCCTCCAGTTGTGGCCGTGCAGCCGAGCGCAATCGCCCGGATAGTCACGCAGGCAATGCGCTGCGGCGAAATGCGTTTGGATCATAAGTTCATAAGACGCCATGAAGAAAGCCTGCTATTCTTTTCTGATTGGAAGATTTTCTGATTGGAAGAACAGGCATCAGGCCGTGGGTGGAAGCATGGCGATGGACACATGCCTGCCTTCCGCAACGAGAATATTATAAGTACGGGCGGCGGCGCGGGTGTCCATGCATTCAAAGCCGATATGTGCGGCCTCCAGCGCCTCAAGCACGGCGGCATTGGGGAATGAAGTGGTGCGTCCCGTGCCGATCAGCAACACTTCAGGCGGAGATTCAAGGACGATGGCGACATGTTCGGGCGTTAGCCCGATGATTTGAACGGGCCCCCACGGGGCGATGATATGCCCTTGATGAATGAGTAGTCCCGTATCAAAGCGTTTCTCTCCCACTTGCAGCGAGGTGTCGTCATAAGCGCGAAAGACGGGTACGCCGGCATCCGGTTCAGGGGTGACATCCCCCGGCAGAAAGCTGTCCCGCACTAGGGC
>CAYOUW010000153.1:0-3388 GCA_964407235.1 uncultured Zetaproteobacteria bacterium
ATCCGGGCAGTATGGAAGCGGCGCGCGAAAGAGTTCACCATGGCAAAACTTTCGCGCCCACCCGGCCACTGCTTTAAAGTATAATGACAAAGAGGGGTTAACACCTGCCGGACAACAGGCGCGCCAGACGCGACCATGCGGCATAATCGAGTTGTTCCGGTCTGGCCTGGGGGTCAATGCCTGTGTTTCGCCAGTCGTCTTCAGTCAGGACCCCCCTGAAATTATTGGCGATTGTTTTACGGCGATGGGCGAATCCCTTGCGCACGCCCTGTTGCAATTCCGCATAAGCGCAGACGGGCTCCCTCCCGTGGGGCGTCAGCAGCAGCACCACGGAATGCACTTTCGGTGGCGGTGAGAAAGCGCCGGGCGGCAGTGTAAGAAGGCGCTTTACCTTATAGAAATGGCGGACCAGAACACTCAAGCCGCCGTAAGTCCGGCTGCCGGGATCCGCCATGATACGATTTCCTACTTCCCGCTGATACATCAGCGCCATGCCGCCGGGCAAATCATGCGCGAACAGGGCCGCCGAAAGCGGGCCGCTGATATTGTAAGGTAAATTCCCGGCAATCCATTGGGGCAGGCGCTCGCGAACCTGATCATCCAGCACGGCAAGCACATCCGCATGCACGCAGGTCAGGGCGGATTCATCCCTTGCGCGCTCGCTCCATACGGCGGCGAAACGATGATCCTTTTCAATCACCACAAGCCGCCCCGCCCGTTTGAGCAACGGTTCCGTAAGCGCCCCCTGACCGGGACCGATCTCCAGTACGGTTTTTCCTGGCGGAATAGCCTCCACGATGCGACGGATAGCTGTCCGGCTGATAAGAAAATGTTGGCCCAGCGACTTTCGTGCACCTATATTACGCATGCATGAACCCTACAGGAGCCGCCGGCGGACAGACATGATGACTTCTGCGAAGTCATCAAAGCGCCCATGAATGGACGCGTAAATCGAGCATGTTCCGGGGCGGTTTTTATGAACGGTGACGATTTTGCTTGCTTTGTCCGTATGCTTTTCTACAATTCCGGCCCCTTTAACCTGAACTGTTTCATGAATCGCCGGGATGAATGCGCAGGTTGGATGAATTTTCGTTTGATTCGCGTAGGAGGAAGCAACCGTGGAAAGATCCGCAAAATTTACCAGCCGCAAGCGTCATCTCATCGCGGGTAACTGGAAAATGAATGGCCTGCTTGAGGATGCGCAACAGTTTGTTGCTACGCTGGATGAGAATCCCGCCCAGGATCATGTTGAGGTGGCGCTGATGCCGCCATTCACCTTGTTGTATTGCATGGCCGAACCGCTGCGCCGGAAAGGCGTCCAGTTGGGTGCGCAAAGCGTGTATTTTGAAAAAAGCGGCGCCTTCACCGGCAGTATCAGCGCCATGATGCTGCGTGATGTGGGATGCCACTATGTGATTCTCGGGCATTCCGAACGCCGTGACATTATTGGCGAATCCAACAAGATGGTTCATTCAAAACTTGATGCGGCCTGGAATGCGGGTCTGGAACCCATCCTGTGCATCGGTGAGCATCTGCGGGAACGCGAAAGCGGCAAGACGCATGCCGTATTGGGCGAGCAACTGTCCGTGCTGAAAGCCGCATCTGCCGATGCGCCTCTGACCGTCGCCTATGAACCGGTATGGGCCATTGGCACGGGACTGACCGCCACGCCGGAACAGGTGACCGAAACGCATGCGTTCATTCATAGCGAACTGGCGCGCATGGGCCATGATTGTCGCGTGCTTTACGGCGGCAGCGTCAAAGCGGATAATGCGGCCGCGTTGATGGCATGCCCGGGCGTCGAAGGCGCGCTGGTGGGCGGTGCCAGCCTCGGGGCTGCCTCGTTTAACCAAATCATTCAGGCGGCCGCCAGCGTTGCGGCGGGAGAATAAAACATGCACGTACTGGTAATCAGCATACATATTCTGGTGGCCATATCCCTGATCGGCGTTGTGTTGATTCAACGCGGCCAGGGTGCCGATATGGGCGCCTCCTTTGGCGGCGGCGGCGCACAGACACTGTTTGGCAGTCGCGGTTCCGGATCTTTTCTGGGTAAACTGACGGGCGGTCTGGCAGCTGTGTTCATGGTCACCAGCCTGACACTGGCCTTTTTCTCGCAACAGAAAGCCTCCTCCGTGGTGGAGAAGGCGGTCACCCGGACCATGCCGGTGAAACAGGAAACCTTGCCGAAGGCAAGCGGAAAAGGGGTGTTCAACCCTTCCAGATTAAAACAGAATCCAGGCAGGAAGGCTGGTGCCTTGCCTGGCGCCGGCGCGGATTAACCCGGCTGTTTGCGTACCGCATTGCCGAAGTGGTGGAATTGGTAGACACGCCATCTTGAGGGGGTGGTGGGCTACGCCCGTGCTGGTTCGACTCCAGTCTTCGGCACCAGTAAGGAATCCAACAGGATTCAATGAAGGCCCGTAAACCCAACGTTTGCGGGCTTTTTCTTTCTTACTCTGTCTCATGGTATTTTACTACGTCCAATAAGATACCAACAAATTGTTGGTATCTTATTGGTATCTGTTACGCTGAATTATTGGAATAGAAGTAACTACTCAGCACCCCCTGGATTTTGTTCTCTGGCAAGGCGCGAGAAGCGCAGAATCCGTAGCATATGGGTCATATGTGAGGATTTGAGCATCGCAGGAACGCCGCCAGAGAACAAAATCCAGGGGGTGCTGAGTAGTTACCATTAATTGTATTCTCGCTCATCGGTCGGTGAATGCTTCGGGCTGATGGAAAAACATATCTGTCACCGCCGGTCAGCGGCTCCACCTCCCTGAGAATTTCAACGACTTGGCAAGATAACGGAACAATGTGCATTTCCTGCATTTTCATTCTATGAGCAGGTATGCGCCACTCTGCTTTCTCAAAGTCTATTTCGTTCCATTCTGCCCGGCGCAATTCTCCAGGCCGGGTGAACACGTATGGCGTCATTCGTAGCGCGCATTTCACGACAAGCGTGCCCTCAAAGGCATCAATAGCCCGCAAAAGTTCGCCGATTTTCTTCGGTTCAATGATGGTCGCCCGGTGCTGATTGACCAGAGGAGCGAGCGCACCCTTCAAATCCCGCGTCGGGTCACTTTTAATATGTCCCGTTGCAACCGCGTATCGAAACACCTGACTACACAGCATCTTAAGCCGGTGAGCTGTCTCAATTTTTCCGTAGGATTCAACGCGCTGGAGCGCCTTTAACACATCCGGGGCCTCAATCTCCGCGATTTTAACTGCCCCAAGCCACGGAAAGATATGCTTCTCCAGCCGGCTTTCCGTGCTTCTCGCATAACCAAGGCTCCATTTATTCCTGTTCCTTGCAATAAGCTCGCGTGCAATCGCCTCAAAAGTGGCGGCATGTTAAACAGCGTGTAAAATTGACCCCCTAGAG
>CAYOUW010000154.1:0-3382 GCA_964407235.1 uncultured Zetaproteobacteria bacterium
GGGTCAGTTTTTTGAGCAAAAACGGGTCGATTCTCATGAGTGCTGAAGAAAACACCCAAATGTCAAGCCTGACGCCATTTTTTTTGACGCCATTTTTTTTGAAGAAAGTCTCATAATTACGAAGAGTAACACATACATTTGCCTGGCTTTCTATAAAAAACGCAGGCCGAATGGCTGCCGCCTCGCATC
Source organism: uncultured Zetaproteobacteria bacterium (assembly GCA_964407235.1). Taxonomy (GTDB): domain Bacteria; phylum Pseudomonadota; class Zetaproteobacteria; order Mariprofundales; family Mariprofundaceae; genus JAUZQZ01. The sequence goes on from CAYOUW010000154.1 coordinate 190, forward strand.
AGAGTCGGGAATAAATATAACGTGGGGTATGCCTCTTCCAGTCCTTTGAGAATTGCGGATAATAACGCACGAATTTTTCAAGATAGATCTTTGTTTCCCGTGGCCAGCGCCGCCAGGAACGACGAATCACGTCACTGCCGGCATTATACGCAGCTACAGCTTTCAAAAGGTTGCCGTCGTGCTCCCGAAGAAGCATGGCCAGCCATCGTGCGCCACCTGTGACGTTTGATTTTGGATTCCACACATCCCTGATACCGAGCTGTGCAACCGTTGCCGGCATCAACTGGGTCAAGCCCTCAGCCCCGGCAGGTGAAAGTGCGGCGGGATCAAACCCGGACTCAATTTTGATCAACGTTGCCAGCACGGCCGGTTCCAAATTCGTAGTACGTGAAGCATCACGGATGATCTGATGCAAATCCACTCGCTGCTCCTGTCTGAGGTTGGGGAGATGCCGCGCTGTCCTTGTGGTCCGGCGTGGCAACATATCCTGTAGCAACGCACGAATTTCACCGAATTGTACATCCAGTTCAGTTGCGGATGCCAAGGGTGTTGTCATGATGATGATAACCCCGGCGGCAAACAACGATTTGTCAGTTATGATAGACATCATCGTGGCTCCGTAATATCTTGCAAACGGTGGAAGAGAGCAGTCGTATCTATCTCATCCGTGCCGCCAAGGATACCGCCATGGCCATCCCATCCCGACGAAACCTTGTTTTGCGCTTGTTGAAAGTGATTTATGGCCTCCGGCGTGAGCTGTGCCAGGAATGGTTTCGCTGGTGCCTGATGCCGCTTTTTTGAAATACCCCTGGATGGTGCGGGAGTGCCTTGCACACTGGAGCCGGATTGATTTTCATCGAGATGGATGGCTTCATGTTTCGCCGCTGTAGATGCCATGAGGTTCCGTCCCTCCCCTGCACGTTGCTCCGCTCCGGATTTCACCGTTGTCCGGGATCTTGAAGCCTGATTGATCGTAGCGGGAGCCACTGACGGAATATTCAGACTTGCCACCTGTTGCCCCTTGGCACCGGTTTTAATCAGGCCATGCCGGGTAAGGGTTACGGCAAGCAACAACACAACCGCCAGCATTAATGTCCATGCAATATCTTTCATAATAAGGCCTCCTGGTATTCCGTCTTGTTAATTCGTAGCAATTCTGACAATTTGACCGGATTGTACGATTCGTTGCCAAACGCCGGATAATACGGTGAAGGGCACATTGCGTTCAGGAGCAATAACCACAATTCCTATGCTGTGTTGTTGCAGGTAATCCTGAATGGCAGCCCAACCGCGCCTGCTTCGACCGGATTTATCTTTCAGGCTCAAAACGCCGGAAGCATCCAGGCGTATCCACGCTTTACGGCCGGAAGCTGACTGGCCCTGCCGTTGCATATCTGCCTTGGCCGCTGTCTCGGAAAATGTTGATTGCGAGGGGGCGGGGGCATAACTCAGAAGCAGCATAAAGATCATCACGAGGGTAATTTCAAGAAAAAGGCGGTTGGCGGCATGCTGGCGTCTGGCCTCCCGGCGCCCGAGGCCGGTTTTCACGACACTCCCCCGGCAAGCTTCAGTCGCATGAGGCTGGAGACAAAGAGAACCACGGCGCTGATAGAGGATCCGATCAAGGTGGATGTCAGACTTTGCAGAAAGCCTGCCAACTCAGGCTTGCCATGGATGCTTGCGGCCACCATGGCAATAATCGTACCCAACAGACCACAAATTCCCGATATTTCACCGATATCATTCGCATGGTCAAGGCGATCCAGGATATTGTCCGTATTGAGGCGGGGCGTCTCAATATAGGTGCGAATCAAAATAACGGCAACATACGCACCCAGGCCAAGCAGAGCCGGAGCAGTCGGCCCGACAATCTTTAGCATCCAGCCCCAGGTCTCGGCGATCTCAGCCAAATACAGATAGGCGGAATATGGAACAGCCAGAAGTATGGCGATGATGACCAACCAGCGAATGACCTTCATGATTTACCCCCTTCCTGTTCTTCTTCGATTGAATGTATTAGTTTGTCCAGCCTGTGGATAAGATCCTCACTGCTTTGTTTCATGCTGCTGGCGGTCTGTTTGGTGCGATGTGGCAACACTTGCAATCGTTCACCCACATCCGACTGTTTCAGATCTTCGAGTTGCCGGGCCATGCCCTGCTTATACTGGCCGAGTTTTTTCCTGGGCCTCTCCGTCAACGCGCTGGCTGCTGGTTTGACAGCTTCCACCACATCCACGGCAACCTCTTTCATTTTGGCCACGAGTTCCTGTTTGCCTGAGCCAAACATGTCGGCAAGAGTAATGATGATAAAAATTACGACGAGGATCTTGATAAGCAAATTCATGGGGTTGCCTCCTGATGTGTTATAGTGCGATGTTGATCTGAACAGGCGTCCAACTTCCACGGATAAACGCTTGGTTGATATGAATTATCAGGCGTCCATGATTCAGTCCATAGCTGGCGCGCAGTCGGGCCGCCCTCCGTGAAACAGGCAGCGCGCGAAGCGCCTGTTCAAACCGTATCTCCAGATGTTGCGGCCAGATCAGCAAAGCCATGGTGGCGTTACCCGGCCATGGATGCAGGATGCTGTGCAACTCCGCACTCACATTCCTCGCCTGCGATGGCAACCGGAAGCCATCGGGGACAGGCTTTGGTGTAAAGGCAGCGTCCAGCAAAACCACGGGATGGAACCCTCGTGTCAACACCAGGATACCGCCTTGACGGATAATCCAGCGGAAATATGCGCTCGCATTTGCCGGATGAGTTTCCAGGTAGGGTAAAGCCTCTGCATTGCCCGCGCCGGAGTTGCCGCGCTGCGCATCAGACGAAGTCCTGTGATTTTCTTGCCCCACTTTTTTGGCTGCTACCTGATCCGGTTTCTTCCGGATTGGCTTATCCTGGACGGGCCGTCTGGAAAGAGTGGCCTGCAAGACAATTGCTTTCGGAGCGGGCATTACTACAGGCGAGTGTCCAGCAACGTATCTAACCAGGTCTAGTAAAAGGCCAATCACCGCAATCAGAATGAGTAACGCCAGCAAGAATCTGAAGGAGGCATCATTTTTCGCATTCATAGTTAGTCCTCAATCCGCCATGTACCATCGGGCTGCCTGCATAGAGTCTTGTTCATGATGGTTCCTCCTAGTCGAGTAGTTCATTCATTACTGAATTTCACCCTCACAAAACCGGACGTGCG
>CAYOUW010000155.1:0-1717 GCA_964407235.1 uncultured Zetaproteobacteria bacterium
CCTGTTTGATTCGCTTCAGCGTATCGGAAAATTCCGGGCGTTTTGGCTCAATCAGTAAGGCCTGTTCAGCCAATTGCTTTGCACGCGCATAATTTTTCCCGCTTTGCAGCAGGCTGTAAGCCAGATTGTTCAGAGTAAGCGGGTCATCCGGAGCGACAGACAACACTTTTTTCCATATATCCACCGCGGCGGACCAGTTGCCACGAACCATATATGCCTGAGCGAGAAATACCTTTGCGATGGTAAACTCCGGCCAGCGTTCCGATACGCCCTTCCATGTATGAATGGCGGCCTTGTGCCGTTTCAACTTATACTGTATCTCGCCGATAAGACTACGCACGCCGGGGTTGTCGGCGCCTGATGCAATCGCGTGTTCCAGTTTCTTCAACACGTATTCCGGTTTGGTTTCGCTGATCAGGCGGCCCCAGACTATCCATGCACTTTCATTCTCCGGGTGTTTGCCGAGCAACGTATTTAACTGTGCGGTCGCCTGCTGTTGTCTGCCCAGTTGTAACATGGCCATGATGCCGAGTAGCTGCGTTTCCACATTCATGTTTTTAATCCCCTGTTGAAGGCGAAGCACTTCCGCGGCCTTTCCTCGTGCCAGAAGGATGCGGGAACGTGGTAGCAAGCCAAGCGTGGAAACAGATTTCCGGTATTTATCAATTTTGTTCATTTGTTCCATGGAATACCGGGAAATAGCGGTGGTTCCGCCTGCCGCTTCCAATTTTGTGGAAGCAATTTTTGCAAACCCCTTTCTGGCTTTCTCCAGTTTGCCCGTCTCCATATCCAAATCAGCCATCCGTAACTGACGTTGTCGCTTGTTGGATATCCGCGAAATAATTTTGCGCGCTTCATCCGGCCGGTGCAATTTCAGCAGCGCGCCAGCGCGCAGGCCACGCCTGGTATCGGCATCTACATCCGAAGGCATCCGATCCTTGAGCAGGCGCAGACCCCAGCGTGGCTGGCCGCCTGCGATACACCATTGAACCATGCCGGAAAATTCCGCCGGATTGAAATCAAGCCCCTTGCTTCCCGCCAGGTGGAAAAAACGGGTTTCGTTGTTCACCAGTACGGCATAGTGCATCTGCATCAGTTTGCTCTTTTTATTGTCAGGATAATATTCGGTAAGGCGATCAATAAAATAATGCTTTGCATCCTCTAATTTGTTGACATTTATGGAAAAACGTGCGCCGGTGAGCAGGATGTCCAGCGGTGGCGGTACGGCGTTCAGCGAGGCACGGACATAAGCGTGTACGGCCTCGTCCATATTTCCCATCGAGGCAAGGGCTGCGGCAAGGCCACGGCTGGCCTCCAGGTCATTCGGGTTGATCTCAAGGAAATGCCGGAAAATGCTCAATGCCTGCTTTGCCTTGCCGGAGGCCAACAGGCTTTCGGCCATATCTATTCTTATCCAGCGCTTCTTTGCACGGTTTTTAAGGGTTTGTTGAAACAGGTGCGTTGACGCTTGAAACTTCGCTTCAAGAAAAAGAGAACGCGCTTCCAGGGTGTTCGCCATCCAGCGTCGCCGCGGCGGCAGCACTCGTCGCATACGGATGGCCTGAGTGTGCATTCGGCCTGGATTTCCAGCCGTGCGGACGATGCTGTAGTATGTCTGAAACAGTTCTTGATACGATGCTTCGCCAAAGGGAGGTAACATCAACGCGTTTTCCATTTCGGCAATAGCTTCTTCAGGTTTTCCGGCTTTAAACAGGGT
>CAYOUW010000155.1:1817-3323 GCA_964407235.1 uncultured Zetaproteobacteria bacterium
TGGTCGTGTTGTGCGGAGCCGGGCTCGCGATATGGCGATATGCGCAGCATGCGCCAAGCGTGCACGATTCCCTTGCCACTGACAAATCAGGCGCAGCATCTCACGCCCCGGAGAGGCGGTTGGAGCATTTTCTTTTTCCGGTTGGAAGTGCACTGCTGCTCATCAGTCTGGCTTTGAACCTGTCCAGCCCCATGGCATTGGGCTGGATGCTGGCTATGATTGGCTTGATTCATTGGCGGATCGGCGCCCAGCGCTTCCAAGTGATTGCATTTCCCCTTTACTTTGTATTACTTGGTATTCCCTGGCCATGGGGAATCGTCCAGATGATAGCACTACCCATGCAGGAATTCTCGGCCACCCTTGCGCGCTTTATTCTTGATCTGTCCGGATTACCGGTTTTGCAGGAAGGCGTTGTGCTGGATACGGGTCATTTCAGGCTGGTGGTCGAGGAAACGTGTTCCGGGCTTCGTTCGTTTGTGGCATTGCTTACGGTGGCCGTATTCCTGATTGGGGCAGGGTGGGGCACGAAGCGGCAACACTGGATATTGCCTCCGGTGGTGCTGGTTATCATCTTGTGCGGGAATACGATTCGTCTGATTACAACGATTGTGTTGGGCCACTGGATTAATGCTGAATGGGCCGTGGTCTGGTTGGATGATATTGCGCCGTTCCTGATCATATTCGCGGAGATTGCTATTTTAATGACATGGCTTAAATCCCCTCCCGGGAAACACAACCCTCCGCGATTGAGACCAGGCCTTGCAAATATCTTGCAAAGGTTGCCCCGGTCCGTGTCATATTCACCGGCAGGGCGGTTTGATGCGGGTCGTCTGGCAGCCGTAATCTTCCTGCTTCTTACTACGGCGACGTATGTCATTCCCGCGCCTGATTCCCGGGTTAGCCTGCCAGAGTGGCCGATTCCGGCAGGTTGGCAACAGGTGAAGGGAAAGCTTCTGGACCAGTCGCTGGATCAGATATTGACAGCCATGCAGGAAGGGGCTGTTGCCCGGGTCATTCGTGTTCGGTCGCTTACAGACAGGGATTCCATTGTGGATGGGCAGATGATCGTTAGCAAGGGCGGGTCTGGCCGGGATGTAGATGATCCCCGGTTTTGCTATCGCTCGACCGGCTGGCGCATGCTGATGGAAGAGATTCATCCGTTACCACGGGCAGGGCCCGGTGCGTCATCCGTATCCGAGATTCTTGAGGAAAATCCTGCCCATGGGGTTGCCCGTCTGGATTGGTTTTCCTATCGGGTAGGTGGCGCATGGACCAATAGCTATAGCGAACTCCGTTTTCACCAGCTTCTTGCCCGGGCCATGCGGCGGCTGGACAGCGTTGCCATCGTGCATGTTTCAACCCCGGTGATCGCGGGAGGCAATCGCAGGATCGGACTGGCGCGGGCGCGCCAGCGGCTGAATGCCCTGTGGCAGACCATGCCTTTGCAATAAGATGCCGATTCCGGCTATGTGACGCAGATCACAAACATAATCCACATTTTCCTGA
>CAYOUW010000156.1:0-3301 GCA_964407235.1 uncultured Zetaproteobacteria bacterium
CAAATGGGCCGAAGTGGGGAAGCCGATCGCCGCTCATGAGTTTTGCAAGAGGCTCCCCTGTATCCACATTCAATGTCGGTTCCCGGGATTATCACCAAATTCGAGCGCTTTCCGGTAACAGCGTGACGCTTCCATCCAGTCGGCCGTTTTCGCGTGCCAGTCTCCAAAAGTTTTCCAGGCTAGGGGGCCGGGGTGGGATTGGATCAGATCCCGCATGTGATCCATCGCCAGGCCGATCAGGTCTGCATCATGCGCCAGCTGCGCCCGCAGCCATGCCCGGGCCGGAGTCATTTCCGCAGCCTTGACCTTTTCCAGTTTACGGTAGGCTTTGAGCGCATCCGGGTACAAGAGCGCATGCAGTGCAACAGCAATGGCTTCGTCATCATGCGCCTCAAGATACATTGACCAGAGTTTGCGGCAGGACGCCGCATCCCCCTGGTCGATCATGGTCTTCCCGAGGGCCAGCAAAATATCCCCGTCCTCCGGCATCAGCCGGTGTGCTTTTCGCAGGTGCTCCAGCGCATGAGCCGGTTGCGCTTTCGCCAGCGCCATGCAGGCGGATGCCAGACGCGGCCGGGTGCTGGCGGCTGAACGCCCGCCCTTCTTCCACACCTCTTCCAACAGGCGGATCAGAGCCGCCCAGTCTTCTTCTTCCTCGGATATGTCGGTTTGACGCCGCAGGGCTAGCGGTGCGCCCGGATGGACATTCAGCCAGGCCTCCAGATGAGCCCTACGCATGGCGATGTCCGGTTTTGGCACGGCCGCAGGGTCAGTAACGATGCGCGCTCTTAACGCGGTAAGCAAGGCATCGTCGCCGGCGGACGGCATCGCATAGTTCGCTGCTGGCGTGGTAAACGCCCGCAACAGGCCGTGGCTCCATGCCGGTACGACGCCGCGAGTCTTGCGGAAAACCCTGGCCCCAAGATCGCCACGTACATCGATGAGTTCCGCCAAACCTTCCCGCAGGCGGGTTTCGCGGCGTTGGCGCCCGCCCGAACGAAGCACCTGCCAGACCTGGCCGGGACCGGCAAGAATAGCGACAATAATCCGTCGCAGTATCCAGAACGATCCGAGCAGTAACAAGAGCAACAGAATAAACGGCCCCTGCCGGGTTTCAAACAGCCAGCCGAACGCCTCGATTTTGAGAGGCTGATCGGCCACATGAGGAAAGAGCGCCAGCACGCCGGCCAATGCCAGCGCCAGAGTGAGCATAATGACGATGCGCACTAGAGTTTTTCCAGCCAGTTTGCAGCTTTCGTACGCATGGTTGTGATGTCTTTCCGGATGCCATCAAGATGTTCGGGCAGGGCGAGTTGAGCGTCGTCGCCAAACTGTTCGCGCAGGTCGGCAAGCAGGCGCTGCCACGCCTCGGGTTTCGGCCATATTTCAACAGTTAATGCATGGGCGGTGTTCAGGATCCTTGTACGCAGTTCCGACAAACTCCGCTGTTGTGGCGAGGAGACAGGCCACAGATGAAACTCGCCGCTTAACCAGGAGAAGGCGGGGTTTTTGAATTTTGGAATAAGATCCTGATGGTCAGGTACGGGCAGGGTTGCCGCCATCCGTTTTAGCCGTGTACTCCATGTATTCAGTTTATCCGTATCATTTAATGCCAACTGTTGCATATTTTTCACTTCACTGCGCTCGGTTTCGCTCAGCAGAGGCAGTGATGCAATATCCTGCCAGAAATTTACCATTTGCGGCAGCAAAGTTTCGGGACCGGCAATCCAGCGTAACCGGGTGCGTAGTTCCAACTGCTGCCTGGCACGAAATTCCTGTCGCTGCACCTCCAGTTCGTTTTGCAGCGTTTGCATGTTGCGTTCAAGTCCTTCCATGGTTGCTATCAGCAGCTTGACCTCTTCTGATGTGGCGGCCGGAAGCGGGGCGGGGTTGTTGGATGCGCGAGACGGTTTGGGTGTTGTTACGCGGGGTGCGGGAGCTTGTGCGGGCGCCGCCGCTTTGGGAGTTGGTGGCGCGGAAGGCGTGGGCGCAACCTCCGGATTGCTGGCTTCCCGCAAAGGCATACTGTTCATCAGCATGTCCGCCCATCTCTGGCGCGTACTCTCCGGTAGCAGAAACCATCCCGATGACAGAGCGGCACTGATTAGCAGCAAGGCCAGCCAGAGTCTCCAGTGGGATGTGGAACGGACGTCACTCTCTCCATCCGCGGTTTCCCGCGGCTGATCTCCGACGGATACGGGCCGTTCTTCCAAACCCTCTTCCTCTCCCGGCGGGACGCCGTTTGTGGATTCAGCCATCTTTAAGCCAGCGGGCCACATCCAGTGCATGGTAGGAAAGAATGATATCGGCGCCGGCACGTTTGAAGGCGATCATGGTTTCCAGCACCACGCGCCGTTCATCAATCCAGCCTTTTTCCGCTGCCGCTTTAATCATGGCATATTCTCCGGATACATTATAGACGGCCAACGGCAGGTGCGTCACATCCTTTACCATGCGAATGATATCCATGTATGCCAACGCAGGCTTGACCATGAGCATATCCGCTCCCTCTTCTACGTCCAGCAGCGCCTCGCGCAGCGCCTCGCGGGCATTGGCCGGGTCCATCTGATAGGTAGCGCGGTCGCCAAAGACGGGGGATGAATCCGCGGCGTCGCGAAATGGTCCGAAATAGCCGGATGCATACTTTACCGCATAGGACATGATGGGTACGTTCTGATGCCCCGCCTGATCCAATCCGCCACGTATAGCGGACACCATGCCGTCCATCATGCCGGAGGGGGCAATCATGTCCACGCCAGCATCGGCATAGGACACTGCTTCTTTACGCAGATTAGCCAGCGTAGCATCATTATCCACGGCTTCGCCATCCAGGACGCCACAGTGGCCGTGATCGGTATATTCGCAGAAACATGTATCGGCAATCACGCAGGTTTCCGGCGAGGCCTTTTTGGCAGTGCGAATAGCCTCCTGTACAATGCCATATTTAGCCCATCCGGAGGAGCCGATCTCGTCTTTTTTTTCTGGAATGCCAAACAGAATCACGCCCGGAATACCGAGGGATGCCACTTGTTCAACCATCTCGCCAACAGTGGAAACCGGAATTCGGGACACTCCCGGCATGCTGGCGACGGCCACGGGTTCGCTAATCGTTTCGTCCACAAACAGCGGATAAATAAAGTCATGCGTCGAGAGTTTGGTTTCCCGCACCATGTTGCGGAGGGCTACGCTCTGCCGCGTGCGGCGAGGACGAATAACCGGATCCTGTTTATGCATGCAATTCTCCATTGAGCCTCTTGCAAAACTCCGGGTGGATGAGCGGCAATCCCGCTTTGAGTCCATT
>CAYOUW010000157.1:0-3254 GCA_964407235.1 uncultured Zetaproteobacteria bacterium
CAATTACCTCAATAGTGTAATCGCCAGGTTGAGGGGTGCTGAGTCGTTACGATAGACGAAGCTTCGTATGCATGAGCGAACGGGCAGGCCATTGCATCAGGATGAAACGGTATTGGTCTGGTTCGGCTTTCATGTGTAGCATCGTCGCCACCCGGCAGGTCCGGCGACAATCCATGAGCGGAGATAGGTAATGTCTGACGTCAAGAAGGCTGTGCTGGCCTATTCGGGAGGGCTGGATACCTCCATTATCCTGAAGTGGTTACAGGATACCTATAACTGCGAGGTCGTGACCTTTACCGCCGATCTGGGGCAGGGCGAAGAGGTTGAAGAGGCCCGTGCCAAGGCCGAAGCCTGCGGCGTCTCTTCCATCTATATCGAGGACTTGCGCGAGGATTTCGTCCGCGATTACGTCTTTCCGATGTTCCGCGCCAACGCCATCTACGAGGGTGAATACCTGCTCGGCACAGCCATCGCCCGTCCGCTGATCGCCAAACGAATGATCGAAATCGCCGAAGCTGAGGAAGCCGATGCGGTATCGCACGGCGCCACGGGCAAGGGCAACGATCAGGTACGTTTCGAGCTCGGCTTTTACGCACTCAAGCCCGATGTCAGGGTTATTGCTCCGTGGCGTGAATGGGGCATGGTATCGCGCGAGGACATGCTGAATTTCGCCGGAAAGCACGGCATCCCGGTCGAGCGCAAGCGCGAGGGCAGCAAATCACCCTATTCGATGGACGCGAACATGCTGCATATCTCCTACGAAGGCTACGATCTCGAAGACCCGTGGTGTGAACCTTCCGAATCCATGTGGCGTTGGTCGGTTTCACCGGAGAAAGCTCCGGACGAAGCGCAATATATCGAATTGGCCTATACGGGTGGCGATATCACCGCCATCAATGGCGAGGCCATGACGCCTGCACAGGTGCTGGCCGAGCTGAACCTGCTGGGTGGCAAGCATGGTATTGGCCGCATCGATATCGTTGAGAATCGATTTGTCGGCATGAAATCACGCGGCTGTTATGAGACGCCGGGCGGCTCCATCATGCTCAGGGCGCATCGTGCGATTGAGTCCATCACGCTGGACCGCGAGGTCGCCCATCTGAAAGACGAATTGATGCCGCGTTATGCCAAATTGATCTATAACGGCTTCTGGTTCGCGCCGGAGCGAGGGATCATGCAGCAGATGATCGATGCATCCCAGACGATGGTTAACGGCCAGGTACGCCTGAAGCTGTATAAGGGTAATATCATGGTGGTTGGCCGAAAATCAGATCATTCCCTGTTCGATGATCGCCTGTGTACGTTTGAGGATGACCAGGGTAGCTATAACCAGAAGGATGCTGACGGCTTCATCAAGCTTAACGCACTCAGGTTGCGGCTGGCAAATCTGGCCGGAGTCGGAACGAAACTGCCATGATGATGCCTGAAAGGTTCAAAGCGCTGGGCGACCCTGTTCGCTTGCGACTGTTTCAACTGCTGGCCGGTTGCGATGAACTGTGCGTCTGTCACCTGACCGAAGCTCTGGATTTGCCGCAAAGCACGGTGTCGCGCCATCTGGGCGTGCTGCGCCATGCCGGGCTGGTACAGACCCGGCGCGAAGGAAAATGGATGTATTACCGTTTAACCGACGCTCTGGCAAACAGGCTGGCTGCGCTGATTCATGAATTTTCTACCGATGAACTCTTTCAAAAAGACAGAGAACGGTTACAGTGCAGGGATCATAATTTTATTGACATATCCACATAGATAGATATTATAGCCTCCCGTTCATTTGATATGAGACTGGATTACTCATAAATAGTCCAGAGCAGGAGGTTGGTATGTCCACGGCAAAACCCATGGGACTGTTTGCCCGTTATCTCACGGTCTGGGTGTTCCTCGCCATTGTTGCCGGCATCGGCCTGGGTTCGCTGATCCCTTCCGTTTTTCACACGCTTGGAAGTATGGAAATTGCTCATATCAACTTGCCGGTGGCGTTTCTGGTCTGGGCGATGATCCTGCCGATGTTGCTCAAGATCGATTATTCGGCGCTGCACGAAGTCTGGCATCACCGGCGCGGCATCGGCGTAACGCTGGCTATCAACTGGCTGGTCAAGCCGTTTTCGATGGCCTTTCTCGGCTGGCTGTTCCTGCAGCATCTTTTTGCCCCGTTACTGGATCCGACAAAAATTCATGCCTATATTGCCGGTCTGATCCTGCTTGCGGCAGCCCCGTGTACGGCCATGGTCTTTGTCTGGTCGCGACTGGCCAATGGTCATCCGCAGTTCACGCTCAGTCAGGTAGCGCTGAACGACGTGATTATGATTTTTGCCTATGCGCCGATTGTCGGCCTGCTACTCGGTGTCGCCTCCATCGCCGTGCCATGGGATACGCTGTTTCTCTCGGTGCTGCTGTATATCGTGATTCCGGTCGTCATCGGCTATCTTGGCCGCAAAGCGCTTCTGACCAAGGGAAAATTGAATGACGTGCTGCACATGATGGACCCAATCTCAATGGCGGCCCTGCTGGTGACGGTGCTGCTGCTGTTCGGTTTTCAGGGCGAGGAGATTCTGGCGCAACCGCTGATCATACTTCTGCTGGCGATTCCGATTACCGTTCAGGTTTATTTCAATTCAATGCTGGCCTACTGGCTGAACCGCAAGCTGGGCGTGGATCACTCGGTGGCCGGGCCATCCGCGCTGATTGGCGCATCGAACTTCTTCGAACTGGCTGTCGCTACGGCTATTTCACTGTTCGGCTTTCAGTCGGGCGCTGCGCTGGCGACCGTCGTTGGCGTGCTGGTCGAGGTACCGGTGATGTTAACCGTGGTTTCCATCGTCAATCGTTCAAAAACATGGTATGAACGCGCTGAAAGGGTTTGACATCTATCCTGGACTATTCATCAATACTGCCGCGCCCTCACTGGTTCCTTTGCCCGTAACGAATCCTTGCTCAGGCGTCCGTATACACAGCTACGGACCCTTTCCTGGAACCCGTCGCGAACAAAGGCCCGACGCGATCATCACGGTAATTCATGAACTACTCGACTAAAGGAGGGACAACATGAAGAACAGAGTGTTGTTTTTATGCACGGGAAACGCCTGCCGCTCACAGATGGCTGAGGGTTGGTTAAGGTATCTGGGCGGTGATCGATTCGAGGCGTTTTCCGCCGGGATTGAGGCGCACGGGCAGAATCCGCGCGCCATCGCCGTCATGCGGGAGGCGGGCATTGATATTTCGGGTCAGGAATCAAAGATTCTCGATCCGGCATTACT
>CAYOUW010000158.1:0-3237 GCA_964407235.1 uncultured Zetaproteobacteria bacterium
ATAGAAGACCAACCATTAGAAGCTTAAATGGTGTACTTTTTTGTATTGCACCCCCTTGAATCTACCTTAAGAACCTGTCCTGAATTTGGGGTCCACTATAGTCAATCTTTAATCAACGGTTTCTGAGCTTTTCTGATACATCCGATGCTTCGGCTGTAGTTGTTTTGCATAGTGTGTATAGTTGAGTGTATAGTAGCGACATGGGGATTAAAAAGTCTAGTAAGCTGAAACAGGCACCGCTTTTTTATACGCTGGCAATGATCCGCTTTGAAGATCAACAAATCGGTTCTGAGCAAATCAGTAAAATACGTGCGCGGCTTGAACCCGACTATCCTCGTTTCGAAGAGCGGAAATTCAATGCAGCCCATGCCCAGATAGCTGAACAGGTAACTATCGAAGCAAAAGAAATCACAGAATATCACGGTGAAGACGTTGCTCAGACAAGCGGGTTTCTGTTGCGTAATGACGCCCTCTTTTTTCACACGCTGGATTATAAAAAATACGAACAATTTGAGACATCATTGCAAATGCTGCTTGCAATTATGCAAGAAGAGCTTTCTTTTATGCATTATCAGACCATTGGCATTCGTTATATTGACTACATTAAGCGTGGGCAATTGGATTCAATCAATGCTTATGTCAATGAGCAGCTACGTGGTTTCTCTATGGATTATGACAAGGATAGGCAAACCGTTCAAACAAGCTGCGAAAGCCTGGCTGAACAGGGTGAGTTTGCAATTCGACTTCGTTGTTCAAAATTACCAGGAAATTTTAGGCCGCTCCCCGCCGACCTTGACCCACTGGCTCAGCATCTCAATGTGAAAAGTAAGCTACCGCCTGAGCCACCAAATGAGAATGTAATTTTATTAGATACGGATTGTTTCCAGAAACAGATTGAGTTACGGTCTTTTGACCTAAACGATGTACTCGGAAAGTTTGATAAGATGCACTCCATTGCATCGGATGCCTTCAAGAGGGCAGTAACAGACCAAGCTTGGAAGGAGTGGAAATAATGAATGCTCCAGCTATCGACCAACACACTGCAAAAGAATTTGTATTGCCATTACCGCAAATAGTCAGGCAAGCACAACCCTATGGGGGATGGAAGCAGACGGTTCACTCTTATATCGTTGGCATTCGCTTGAATACATCTCCATATGCCTCCGAGAAAGAGGGCACAACATTGGAGACTATAATAAAGCAAAGGTCTCCAGCCCTTTCCGTAGCCGAGCAAGTTCAGCAAATTGAAGCTCGTCTTGGATTAAATCGTTCCCAACTGGCGAAAGCCCTGAATGTGATCCGTAAGACCATCTATGACTGGTGCAATAAGGGGGCAAAACTTTCCGATACCCGCACGGAAGAAAGGCTGCAAAAGCTATTGCAAATCACGAACAAGCAGACCGATGAAGCCATGGGGAAATATTATGGAGCAAATCTGCAACGCCCTGTATCGGATGAAAAATCTTTATTGGATATTCTCACAGATGAAGTGATTGATGTGGATAAGGCCAATACCGCCCTGATGACAGTTGCTTCCCTAGCTGCTGAATCAAAAACTCGAATGGAAGCATTTGCCAGGAAGAAACCTTCTCCTCTGCCTGATTATGAGGCCCAAGCCATCCTTGAGCACATTGCACCGCGAACTTGATGGGCTAGATGGAACGGAAGCGAATCATTGATAATGGCTGGAAACAAGGAGCCTGCCTTTATATCACTGATTTACCTGAGCCACAGGAAGAAGAACTAAAAGGCAAGGGTTATTCAGAAAAAGACCTTCTCATCGTAACCAGCCAAAGTTGCGATGTGGTTATGGAGTGTCTTGAAACAGAGCCATTTATCGAATTCATCAAAGCTACTCCGTATTCCAATACAGCCTCCAAGTTGCACAACAATACCTTCGCAAATGCCAAACACTCGCGCTGCCTTCAGCTTGATGCTCCCGATTTTACTGGTCACACCTTTCTTCATTTGTTTATTCATGACCGTGTTACCCTGGGGCGGGAATTTATCGGATCGAATTCGATTGATTTATCGCGATGCCTTGCCGGAAAAGAGCTTCAAACATTAAAAACATGGCTTGCTGCTCGGTATAACCGGGCATCGTTCCCAGACAAATTCTATGAGTGGGCCAAGAGAGGCATCAAAAAGATGGAAGGCCGTCTCAACAAACAAGCAGATGGCGAGTATGCCTGCATCTATGTTGAAGGCATCTATATGCGGGTTGAGCCAGATGAAGAGGTGAATGATAGTGATTCATACGATCTCTACTGCTTTGCTCTTATCTCATCCCAAACACCCATCGAAGCCCTCAAGAAGATTGAGCAGGCCATGAAGGATCTCGTATCTGGAGTGAACCCGGAAAAAATAAGGATGCAGACTGAAGACTCTTTGGTCATGCAAACCACCGAGATCACGGTAGCTGAACTTATCGGTTACAAGAAATTCTATTTTGATTTTCTCTCCCTCAAGCGGGGTGAAAAACCAGATCTGGGTGTGGATTAGCCTTTAAGTCAAAACCTGAAACCGAACAGGCCGCCATCTTCGGTGGCATCTGTCAGGGAAACGGGAAGAATATATTCCTTCAAATCAAAACCTTGGGTCGATTCCTTGAAAGCATCGTCCTCATTCATGGTGACAATGTATTGAAAGCCCGGTTCTTTAGCGGTTTCAGCTCCGGCCTTTAGCGCACTGATGACTTGGCGACCGTCCACCCCGTCAAAGAGGTGGCTGTCGTGAATCAGAAATCCGGGGCCAGTGCCGCGCTTGGCGCAAAGACGCATGAGCATCATGTCAAAGCAGAAAATCTGCATGTTTTTTATGCCCTTGCTGCGTGATCCCTGCATGGGAAACTGGAATACCGGGCCATTGGACGTTTCCTCAATGGTCATGCTTCCCGCTGATTCATAAAGGTGTTGCGATACCCCTTCAAAGGCAAGGATAGCTTCAATTAAACCGAACTTATTTCCATAAAATACATATAACCCGATGATTCTAATATCTTTTTTCAAGGATCACAGATGCATTTACTGGGAACACATTATATTTTCACCTCCAATAGCTCAAACGCCTTTGCCTGTAGCGCAGTGGGCTCAGTATTTCGATAAAAGCTGTCGGAGCCGGGCATCTTGAACGCAATGGTATTGCGACACAGGCTCGACAGCAATTTTAGCAATGTCTGGAAACTGCTTACAGGCAGGCCATCCATCGTTCTTTTATTTCTGGCCTTGCTGCTGGCTG
>CAYOUW010000159.1:0-3187 GCA_964407235.1 uncultured Zetaproteobacteria bacterium
ACCTGATTTGGCCCGTATTAGGGGGGTCAATTTTGGACGCTGTTTGACAGTTAATCCCCCTTCCTCCGCAAATAATCCACCATCAATCGTACGCCCGCGCCAGTCGCACCAACAGGTGAAATATCCGTACCCTTCATATTCCAGGCTGTACCGGCGATATCCAGATGTGCCCACGGAATGTCATCGACGAACCGAGACAGGAAACAGGCTGCGGTAATGGTTCCCGCCTCACGCCCGCCAATATTCCTGATATCGGCAATTTTACTCTTGATCTGGTCCTGATATTCTTCAAACAGTGGTAGCTCCCACACACGGTCATGGGTGTGATCGCCAGACCTCTTCAGACCCTTTTTCACCTTTTCCCCGGTTCCCAGCAAGCCCGTCGCCTGCGAACCCAGAGCAATCACGCAAGCTCCGGTCAGGGTCGCAAAATCAATGATTTCGGCGGGCTTCCGTTCAGCAGCATAGGCCAATGCATCGGAGAGAATAATCCGTCCTTCGGCATCGGTATTCTGCACCTCGATGGTCAGACCCTTATAGGTGGTCACGATATCACCCGGCTTGTACGCCGCTGATCCAGGCAGATTCTCGGTCGAGGCAATCACACCCAGCAGATTGACCGGCAGATCCATCTCGATTGCCGCCTTAAAGATGCCAAGAACCGCGGCCGAACCGCACATGTCGAATTTCATTTCATCCATCTGTGCCGCCGGTTTAATGGAAATGCCGCCGGCATCAAACGTCAAGCCCTTACCGACCAGAGCCACCGGTGCCGCACCCTTCTTTCCGCCCTGATATTCCAGCACGATAAAACGCGGTTCCCTGGCTGAACCCTGATTCACGGCAAGAAGCGCAGTCAATCCGGCTTTTTCGATCGCCGCCTTGTTCATCACCGTCACGTCCAGCATTGAATGTCGCAACGCAGCCGCCTGCTCACCGAGAAATTCCGGCGTGCAGATATTACCCGGCTCATTGGCCAGATCGCGGGCAAAATTTGTCCCCGCGCTGATAGCGCGTGCGCTGGCCAGCGCACTCTCTGCGCGCTCCCAATCCCGCCTCGACGAAATCATAATAGTGACGGAACGCAGAGCACGTTTATTTTCTTTCTTCTCCGTTTGATATTTGTCAAAGGCATACAAGCCCAGCCAGACGCCCTCGGCCACAGCCTGTACCCTGTCCGCCAGACTGGCCCCGCGCGCATTCAATTCAGGAAGATAAAATGACACATCCCGGGCGCCGCCCTTATCCAGTTTGCGTGCTGCCATGGCTGCCAGCCGTCGCAAGCCATGTAAGGTGAGTTTCCGCTCATCCCCTGCGCCAATCAGCATAACCCGATGAGCATGCACGTCTTTCAAACCATACAGCGTGCGTGCTTTGCCGAATGCACCGGAAATATCAAACTTCCGTAAAAAATCGGGCAGCACATTTCCGGTAGCCTGCTGCAATTCCCTGCCGGATTCGGTCAACTTGCGCCCCTCCAACAACGGCAATACCACCGCATCATGGCGTTGCTTGGAAGCAGCGCCTGCCTTAACATCGATCTTGATCATTCATACTCCCCGGAAATAAAGGTTGTTTTGAGAGCCTCTTGAGAAAAGATAAGGTTTTTCGGAAGAACTGCGGGAATCATATTCCTCTACATGGAAAATAAAACCCTCCTTTCACATGGAGAACCGGTTTGTTCGTCAAAGGTGGATCAACAGCAATAACGATCAGGAAACAACCAAACCAAGGCAAAACAGAAACCCCGCCCAGTGCGACTTCAAAAAAAATGAGAAGCTCCATGCCTCGCCTTCATGCGCCAGCCAAACGAACAGCCATAACTGCCATAACGCGGCCAACATCCATCCAAACCACGCAAGACCGCCGTATTGCCAACTGACGGCAGCCAAAAAAACCAACATGGCGATCCCCAATCCGATCACTGCCGCAATGCTCCTGTCGCCTAACCACAGAGCCATGGATTTGGCGCCGACTTTCAAATCATCGGCGCGATCCCCGATAGCATAAGCCGTATCATACGATAGCGCCCAGAAAATATTGGTGGCAAACAACAGCCACGGAATCGGTGAGTTCGTTACACTTCCACTTTCCGCCGCCCACGCCATCACCGCGCCCCACCCGAACGCCATACCCAGCCATGCTTGCGGAAAATACGTGTAACGTTTCAGGAAAGGATAAATTACGGCCAGCAATGCGCCCGCGAGCGCCAGTTCCATCACCAGCAACGAGGTTTGAGCAACCAGCAGCAGAGCGATCAAAAGCATCAAGACAAACCCGCCCAGCGCCGCCCCCGGCGCAATGCGCCCGGCAGCAATCGGCCGATCTCTGGTGCGTTCCACATGCGGATCGAACTCACGATCGGCAAAATCATTGATCACACACCCGGCGGAACGCATCAGAAATACACCCGCCACGAAAATCAGCAGATTCTTTGGATCCGGACGTCCATGGGAAGCCGCCAACAGCCCCCACAACGTAGGCCATAACAACAGCCAGTAACCCACCGGTCGATCCATGCGCAACAGCCGCATCCAGTTATCCGCGGTTCCGACTGGAAATATTTTCATCAACGGTATCTCTTCGCCATGTTGGCAATGCGATTCCATATTTCGTCGTGAAACACTTCCACCACCAGCGCCCGCGTACCGGATTCGGACCGTAGCACTGAACGGCGCGCCCAGCGGCCCGCATGTATGCCGCTATCGGCGCATTGCGCCACGCTCAAATCAGATCGGAACAGCGACAGCCCCCGATCCAGCAACAAATTCCCCAGTGGTTTGCGTCCCTCCTGAAGATCGCGCATTAAATCGCCATGCACGCCATCCAGCGGCAACACCGACTCCGCATCAAACATCACGGAACGATGGTGCAACAGCGACACATGTCGCCGTAAAGCCGGGCCACCCGCATCATAGACAAGAAGATCCGCCTCGCTTGCACTTGCCCGGTCTACAAACTGGTCATGCAGGCGGACTTCAAGCCGCATCGCATAATGTCGCTCAAGGAAACGGGTCAGCGATCCCGTCATCGTTAACACCAGGGCCATGTCACGTGAAACCCCGAACTCATCAGGATGCCATATGCGCACCGGAACCCAGTTCAGCGAATCTAAAGGTCCAAAAAACATACCCGCATCATGGCTCCGACACAGGCAGGGTCAAGAAACCTGCTTGCATTCGGATTA